>QHPN01000273.1 GCA_003219115.1 Verrucomicrobiota bacterium
TTTCTTTGTTTCATGTTGTCTTAATCAACCGCGGATTGGCGAAAAGGGAAATGCCCACGAAACACACGAAGTTGAAGCAAAAACGAGGAAGTCTGCACCTGTCATTCGAGCTTCGTCATCCGTCGTTCGGAGTCCGTCATTTTCTTGTCCGCAATCTGCGGTTAAAAAATTAAACGTGTTCTCCCGCTGCCGCGCTCGATTTGTCCAATGACTTTGGCACTCAGAATTCGCTTCGCTTCTGCCACATCGCGTTGCGCGATAATCACAGCCATCCCGATTCCCATGTTGAATACCTGATACATTTCCTCGCGATCAATGTTTCCGCTTCGGCCGATGAACTTGAAGATTTCCGGGATGCGCCAGCTGCGCGTGTCAATGACCGCGTCGCAATTCTTCGGCAGGACACGTGGGATGTTATCGATGAGTCCGCCGCCCGTGATATGAACAAGACCGTGAATCATTCGGTGTGGAACTTTTGTCAGCAGCGGCTGATAATTTTTGTGTACGCGCAATAATTCTTGACCAACCGTGCCCCGCACTCCCGGGATTCGTGATGAAAGTTTGAGCTTCAGTTTTTCGAACAAGATTTCCCGCGCGAGCGAATAACCGTTCGTGTGCAATCCGTTCGAGCGAATGCCGAGCACGGCGTCGCCGGTTTCAATCGCGCTGCCATCGATGATTTTGCCGCGATCGACCACGCCGACGATACAACCTGCGAGATCGTATTCGCCGCGCCGATACATTCCCGGCATTTGCGCCGTCTCTCCGCCGATGAGGGCACACCTGGCAGTACGGCACGCCTTGCTAAATCCACGCAGCAACTCAGAAAAAACCTGCGGCTCCAGTTTTTCCGCGCCGATGTAATCAAGAAAAAATAACGGACGCGCCCCGAGCACCGCGATGTCGTTCACGCAATGATTGACCAGATCGGCGCCGACGGTGTCGTGCTTGTTCGCCGCGAATGCGATCTTCAATTTGGTACCGACGCCATCGACACTTGCGACCAACACCGGTTCGCGCATCCCACGAAACTTCGGCGCGAAGAGTCCGCCGAATCCGCCAATTTTTCCCAGCACTTCAGGACCGTGCGTCTTGCGCACGAGCGATTGAATTTGGCGCTTCAGTTTGGTTTGTTGCCGAGATCAACGTCGACGCCGGCGCGAGCGTAAGCTTTTGTTTTTGCCATTACAGGTAGGGGCGATTCACCTGAAGCGCCCGGGGCGATTGGGGTCAATCGCCCCTACCTTTCGAGCTGCGCCACTCACCTCAGCTCCGCAAACAAGGTCGGCTGGCCTTCTTCCTCCGCCAGCGCGCGCGCACGCTGCTCGCGTTTTTCCATGATGAATTTGTCCAGGGCCGGATCAACCGGCAGCGGATAGTTGCCGTTAAAACAAGCGAGGCAAAACGAATTCGCCGGCCGGCCGGTCGCCTTAATCATTCCTTCGATGCTCAAATAACCAAGGCTATCGACATTAAGATACTCGCAAATCTTCACCATCGACATCTGGTTAGCGATCAACTTTTCCGGATCGGGAAAATCGATGCCGTAATGGCAGGCGAAGCGATGCGGCGGGCAGCTCACCCGCATGTGTACTTCTTTCGCGCCCGCTTCGCGCAAATTCACGATGCGTGCACGCGCTGTGGTCCCGCGCACAATTGAATCGTCCACCACCACGACTCGTTTCCCCTCCACCATTTCCTTGATCAGGTTCAATTTTACCCGGACATCGAAATCGCGAATGAGCTGACTCGGCTGCAAAAAGGTCCGGCCAATGTAGTGATTCCGGACAAAGGCGTGCTGATACGGAATTTTCAATTCCTCGGCGAAACCGAGCGCCGCGTAATTTCCCGAGTCCGGCACGGGCACAACGATATCTGCTTCCACCGGGAACTGCCGTGCCAGTTCGCGTCCCATTTCGGTGCGGACTTTTCCGACGTTGACGCCGCCGATGATGCTGTCCGGTCGCGCAAAATAAACATATTCGAACATGCAAAACGCGGGTTGTTCGTCGCGGAAGGGTCGTTCCGAGCGCAGGCCGTGTTCGTTAATGATCAGCACTTCGCCGGGCTCAATCTCGCGGACGAATTCGGCGTGGATGAGATCGAGCGCGGATGTTTCCGATGCTAGAATGTAAGCGCCATCAAGTTTTCCCAGGATGAGCGGGCGCCAGCCAAAGGGATCGCGCACTGCGATCAGTTCCTGCTCGCTCATGATCAAGAGCGAGAACGCGCCTTCGATTCGGCGCAAAGCGCTGAGGACGCTGCTGCCGTTATCGGCCGGGCGCGCCAGCAGATGCAAAATGATTTCGCTGTCGGCGGTAGTTTGGAAAATGGAACCTTTGCTTTCCAGTTCATCGCGTAACAGATCGGCGTTGATCAAATTTCCGTTGTGCGCGATTGCCATTTGTCCGCGCACGCAATCGACCACGAAGGGTTGCGCATTTTTCAACGTGCTCGTCCCGGTAGTGGAATAACGGGTGTGCCCGACCGCACGCGTCCCTTTCAATTTTTCCAACTCTTCCTGGCCGAACACCTGCGAGACCAAGCCCATGCCCTTGTGTTGGAGGAAGGTCTGACCCGCGCCGTTGCTCGTGACGATACCGGCGCTCTCCTGCCCACGATGTTGCAAGGCAAAAAGCCCGTAATAGGTCAGGACCGCTGCGTTCGGATGACCAAATACGCCGAAGAGCCCGCATTCGTGCTGGGGAAATGCTTCGCGTTCTGACAATTCTTGGTGCTGGGGGAGGCTAGCTGACATCGCAAAAGAACATCGTCGATTTTCGAGTTGCGTTCAATGCCGCAAAATTGTCATCCCGATCCGCGAAGATGGGAAGGGACCTCTCCAATGGTCGAACGCCAGCGCGAAAGCAAGATTGCCTCGCTCGACGCCCGAACTGGCGGATAGCGCGAGGTCTTTCACAAACTCGGGATCGGTTCGGAATCGCTTTCCACCGCGCGACGAATTGCGTTCCACCAAAGATCGTGAAGTTCTGCGGCTTGCCAGCTGTAATTCTGGCCGCCAACGGAAATGCGGAGGTCATCCTTGATCACCCTGCCGATTTGCGCGGACGGAACATTTTTCGACTTCAGTTCCGACAGAACCCGTTCCGAACTCTTCGGATCGCAGGAAATAATGATGCGCGACTGCGCTTCGTCGAAGAGGACTGTTGCCGCGTTTGTAGAGGCAGGCGTGTCGCCTGCGCAGCCGGTACGGCTGCCACCACAGTTTCCCAAACCAACGTCGGCACCCAACAGTCCGTCAGGATTGAAACAGCATTCCGCTAATGCAACCGCCAGCCCGCCTTCGCTGCAATCGTGTGCGCTCCTAACGAGACCTAGCCGAATCAGATCGCGCACCGCATTTTGCACTGCGAACTCAAGCTCGATATCCAGTTTCGGCACCGGTCCGATCTTTTTCCCGAAACAGACCTTAAGAAAGCGCGACGCCCCCAGTTTGTAGCTGTAGCCGGGATCGGTGATCCCCGCGGCGGCATCACCGCTGCCCGGTACAGAGCCCACCAAAATGATCGCATCCCCTTCATTCTTGAACCATTGCGTGGTGATATGTTTCTCGTCATCGATCAATCCCACCATCGCCACTGTTGGCGTCGGATCGACTACCCCCGCCGGGCTCTCATTATATAGAGAGACATTCCCGCTGGTCACCGGTGTCCCAAACACGCGACACGCCTCCGCCATTCCCTCGACCGCCTCGCGCAATTGCCAGAAATTTTCCGGCTTGTAAGGGTTTCCGAAATTCAGGTTGTCCGTGACCGCCAGCGGGCGCGCGCCGGAGCAGGTGAGATTCCGCGCCGCTTCCGCCACTGCGATGCGCCCGCCCTCACGCGGATCAAGCGCGCAATAGAGCGAGTTACAATCGGTCGTAGCCGCCAGAATCTTGTTCGCCTCTCTAATATAGAAGACCGCCGCATCCGACCCCGGTTTCACCACCGTGCCGGTTCGAACCGTGTGATCGTATTGGCGGTAAACCCAGTTCTTCGATGCGATCGTCGGATCTGCCAGCAAACCCTTCAAAGCATCGGATGTGGGGCAAGTTTCCAACTTGCCGTCCAAAAGTTTTCGCAAGTTGGAAACTTTCGCCACCACGGGACCCTTTGCCTCGCGTTCATATAGCGGCGCTTCTTCCGCCAATGGTTTCGCAGGAATTTCGGCCGCGACGCTGCCGTTATTGCGCACGCGCATCATACCGTCATCAGTCACGCGCCCGATTTCGGCGCAGGGGACATCCCATTTCGCGAAAATCTCGCGCACAAT
>QHPN01000223.1 GCA_003219115.1 Verrucomicrobiota bacterium
CTTTGCTGGAGGTTGTTTGTTTAGCGTTTTGTTCTACGCGCCATTGGTCAGGTTACAGGACAGCTTTCGCCAGGCTGAAAGCCCGGCGACCGAGTCAGGCAGGACGCCTGACTTCCGGATCCTCGTCATCGGGTTCGCTCTGTTCGTCTTCCTTGTTCCATTGTTCTATTTCGGCGGGGCGAGAACAGCCCTCCCCTTGGGTACCGCAATCGAGGGAGCACTCTTTGTCACCATTGGAATTGGGATTCTGGCATTGGCTTTGGTCGATATCGTCCAGCGCAAAGCGGCGGATTCTCTCCTGCTTGGCCTTTGGGTCTTCGGCACATTCGTTTTTGCGGCAGTGATGAATTGGACGATTACCTCCCGAACATTTTTGCCGATGGCGCCCGCAGTCGTAATCCTATTGATTAGACGACTGCGGCTTTCCGCGGCCAATGGCAGTTTCATGCCTTGGTGGCTCATTCTGCCGGCCGCACTCGTTTCGCTTTTGATTACGATCGGCGACTACAAGCTGGCGAATACGGCACGCATTGCCGCTAGTCAGTTTCGACAGCGTTTCCGAAACGAATCAGAGAGCATTTGGTTTGAGGGCCACTGGGGTTTTCAATATTATATGCAACAGTGGAGCGCAAAGCCGCTTGATTTAGAGGAGCATGGCCTGGTTCCGGGCGACGTGCTCATTGTTCCAATCAATAATACCAACGTCACTCGCAAACCAGCCGCTCCAACAATTGCTTCTTTCGAACAGCTGAACTACGCCCAGTTCTTCGCAACAACAACGAACCCGGAAGTAGGTGCCGGATTCTATTCCAGTAAATGGGGGCCACTGCCCTGGTTGGTTGGTTCTGTTCCATCGGAGCATTACGTTATTTTTCGCATCAAGTAGGTCGCTCAGTCATGCCTTCGAGCGAGCGTTGGAGAGCTCAACTCCGCAACGTCGCTGAGAAAATGGCGAAAGGCTGAACGTTTTGAGCCTATTCGGAAGATCGAAACAGCTCGCCCCTTCAAGTGGATCTCAAATTTCAAATTTGAAATTTGAGATCGACCGATTCGCTTAGGCCGATGGGGTATCGGCAAAGATTGGTGCGCCGCTGATGTCGGAAGCGTTGAAACTGAAGCCGTGGTTGTCTTTTTGCAGCGACTTGAGGAGGAGAGCGACCTGCTGCGCGGCGGCGGTGGAATAGAACCGGACCAGGCCAACGGTTGTCCGCGGGCCAAAGACCGTAATCATGATCGTCTCTTCATCGACCGAATTCATGAAAATGTGGCTGCCGTTGCCCTGATGATAGAGGGCGTTGAATTCCACTTCGCCGATGCGTCGTGCCAGCTCGCGAGTAGCGGCGAAAGATCCGGCGGCAAGCGCGGCGATGATAGTCACGTCCATCACTGTCATATCCCCGAATTGCGAAATGACATTGCCGCCGCGGTCGATCACAACCGTCAGTTCGGCCTCCGCCTTTTTTAAGAAATCGGCCAGCACGTTGTCGAGCGTGGCGACGTCGTCGATAGTCAGGACTGGGATCGCGTTCATGCGACGATTCGCTGCGGCTGGGGCGCGACATGCGTCTGCCCCGGCTTGAGGCCCGCTCCAGCTCGGTTGGCGTCACTCTGCTTGCTAAACTTTTGCAGCAGAATCTGTGAGACGGCGTTCAGGGTGGCGAAAACATTTTGGCCGGTGCTGGAGACGACTTCGAAGCTCTGCACACGTTTCTTTCGATTGTTCAGGACGTAATCGAGATAGTTGACGGGTGCGATGTTCGGAAGGTCGCGCTTGTTGTATTGCAAAACATGCGGAAGGTCGTCGAGTGACATGTTTTGCTTGGCCAGGTTCTCTTCGAGATTTTTGAAACTCTCGACGTTCTCTTCCATTTTTTCCCACTGCGAATCGGCCACGAACACGATGCCATCGACGCTGCGCAGGACGAGCTGACGGGTGGCGTTGTAAATGACCTGACCGGGGACGGTGTAGAGCTGAAACTTGGTGACAAAGCCTTTAATAACCAGAGCATTGAGCGGGAGAAAGTCGAAGAAAAGGGTGCGATCGGCAGCAGTAGCGAGCGAGACAAGGTCGCCACGGTTTTGCGGGTTAATGCGTTGGTGGATGTAGCCGAGGTTGGTGGTTTTGCCGCACAGCGCCGGACCGTAATAAACGATCTTAAACTGAATCTCGCGGCTGGCGTAATTAATGATTGACATGAGCAGTCTCCAGTTGCGGATAGGTTCGCGAAAGTTCCTGTGTGATGCGGCTGAGTTCGCGACGGCTCTCCGTACTCAATTCGGCTCCGTTGTGCACTGCGGTCAGGCAAAGATTGCCGGCACTAAAGAAGGTGACGGGCGATTTTTCGCCGTGGACCGTCACGCAGGTCAGCGGGCCAAGTTGAGTTTCACACATATGTTTTTCCAGTTTCTTCAGCATCGTCGGTGCCACCGCGCTCAAACCTTCCATGTGCATGTCGTCCGGAATGTTACCGGCGATGATCAAACCATCGGTGAAGATCACGCTGCAGGAGGAGACGCCGGTGAGTGCGCAGGCCTGAGCAATTGCTGCCTTGGCATCAAATTTCGGAACTTCTTCCGCGGGCTTCGCCGCCGGGCGTGGCACCGCGGTGGCCGGCATAATCGATATGCCCAGATGATCGGCCGAGGCCGGCGATCGAAAAAGCGGAACTTCCGCTTTAGGCGGTTCGACTTTCGGAAGCGTTGGAGAAGTTACTTTGAGAGCTTCGGCTTTTACTTCGCCAGGAAGTTTGGCTTTTGGCGTCTCAACCTTCGGCGCTTCGGCCACCGGCCGAGGAGCGGCCGGGCGAGTGACTTCCTGGCTCTGGGTAAAACGTTCTGCATCTTCCTTCGCCTTCGCCAGGAATGGAGTCTCGAAAATTTCATCCTGGGAAAAGATTTCCTGGTCGTCTCGCATCCGCAGGGAGTCGCCGGGCAAATTGGCCAGCACATCAGGCAACGAGAGCTGCACTGGCGCTTCGACTGCATCCGGGAGGAACAAACTACGATATTGTTCCGGTAACGCGGCATGAAAGTCCTTCGGCGGGATCACAACCTTGCCGCTCGCGAGCTGCGGCGCGATCGCGCTGATCTGGAATGAAATCTTCGCCTCGGCTGGCACCGATTCGACGTCCCCGGCCACTTGCATCGGCGGCAGACTTTGCAGGATCGGACGCAACGGGAGCGTGACCACTTGTTGTCCCGTCGGTTGTGATGGTATCGCCGGGGCGGGAACAGCTTTCGGCGCGGCTGGCTCGGGTACGGACAATGGGACCCGCGCCGGCGATGGCGGAGCTAGTTTAGGTTGTTTGGCCGCGACTTCGGGCGGGGCATCCTCGGGCAATTGAAATGGAATCCGAGTCGGGCCGGCAGTCGGAGGCGCAACGGGTGGCATTTTTGCGGCGGGAGGAACGGGAGACCCGCTGGAGGCTGGAACTCGCGGAAACGCGGGCCCACCCGTTCCAATCGATAAAGGTTTGTTTTTGTTCGGCTGCGCCGTCGGCGTAACCAAAGGAATGCGCGGCGTTGAACCATCGCGGCTCGGTTCGGCTCCGATCCGCGGCGGCGAAATACTTGGAGGCGGTGTGAGCGGGATTTTCGCCGCCGGCGAAGCTGGCATGCGCAGAGTCGGCGGAGGTGAGACCGGCGGTCTCGCAGCCGGGGGTGGCTGGTCCAAGCCGAGCTGGCCGGCTGGTGCGCTAACTTGAGGTGCCCGGACGGCGGCAACAGGAGCTGGCGGCGGCCGCACGGGCTCGACCCTCGCTGTCTCGGTGACAAGGCCTGCCTGAGCCACAGGTTCCAATGGAAGTGACAGTTCGGTAGTTTCGAAAGGCGCCACCGTGGTTCCAAATTTCGTCGATTCCTCCATCATCAATTTCAGGAACGGCGTTTCTACCTGCTTCGCCATTGTCTCTGTCGTCTGGTCTTCCCGAACGCGAAGCTGCGAGAGTTCATCGATCACTTTCTGGACCGGCAGCACTACGGCCGTGGTATCGGACGGGACTATTGTATGCTCGAAAATTTCCGGGACCTGTTGATAGATCGCAGCGATCGGAATACTCGGCCGGCCTGTTGCTAATCCCTTTTCCACGTCCACCGCTTTCAACGTCACCCGGCGGGTGGTATCAAAACTCTCGTTAGTTTTCACGTAGCCCTGAGGCATTGCCGCAATCACATCACTCAAGACCAGCGAAACGGTCCTTTCTCCGCGCGGCTCGACAGCCACAGCCACACTCGGGCCCAAATCCGGCGGACTTCCGGGAGCGGGACGATTCAGTGAAATGCGCCGGCCTGCCATCGAGCTGGCCGCGGCGAGTGCCGGCCCGCTTGGCTCCGGCGTCATTGTCCGCACGGCGTAAGGTGTGACTCGTTTCGCCAGCTTGTCCGCCTCTGGTTTATCTTTCACCGAGGGCAGGGGCGCAAGCGTCGGAGGCCGTTTCCTGGCCTCGAACTTCTCTTTTGCCTTCTTAACGAGATTTAGGAACGGAATAGCCATGGCAATCAGTGGTCGTCGGCCGCGACTCGCAACACTTCTTCCAATGTGGTTTGGCCCTCGAGCGCCTTATCGATGCCGACCATGCGCAAAGTCTTCATTCCTTCAGTGACCGCCTGATTTTTGATCACCGCCGCCGAGGCGCGCTTCATGATGAGACGGCGAATGGATTCGGTGACCATTAAGGCTTCAATGATTGCGAGTCGCCCCAGATAACCGCGACCTTTGCAGCGATCACAGCCGCTGCCGCGGTAAAAGACAGTTTCGCCCTGTTCAATCCCAAGACGCGTGAAAACCTCCGGCTCCGGTTGAAATTCTTCACGACAATTGGCGCAGACCCTTCGCACAAGACGCTGGGCGCGCGTCATCAAGATCGAGCTCGAAATCAGGAACGGCTCGATCCCCATGTCGTCCAGACGCGTGATCGCACCGGCGGCATCGTTCGTGTGTAGAGTGGAAAGCACTTGGTGACCGGTCAGCGCCGCCTTCACCGCAATGTCGGCAGTTTCGTTGTCACGAATTTCGCCCACCATCACGATGTCGGGGTCCTGCCGCAGGATCGAGCGCAGGGCCGAGGCAAAATCGAGCCCGATGTCGTTGCGCACCGAAACCTGATTGATCCCGCCGAGCTCGTACTCGATCGGGTCCTCCACCGTCACGATGTTGTATTGCGGATTGTTTAGCTCCTGGAGCACGGAGTAGAGCGTCGTCGTTTTACCGGAACCGGTCGGGCCGGTAACCAGAATCATCCCGTGCGGCGCATCGATCGCTTTCCTGAATTTCAGCAGCGTCTCTTCATCGATTCCCATTTGGTCGATCGAGCCGGTCAACGTGCTCTTGTCCAAAATACGAATAACAATTTTCTCCCCGTGCGAAGTCGGCAGAATCGAAACACGCAGATCGACTTCTTTGCCCATCACTTTGATGCGAAAGCGCCCGTCCTGCGGCACGCGTCGCTCAGCGATGTTCAGGCCAGCGAGAATTTTGATGCGCGAGGTGATCGCCAGTTGCAGCGCTTTAGGGGGCGATTCGGCGGGGGCTAAATCGCCATCGACGCGATAGCGCAGTTTCAGCGTTTTCTGAAAGGGTTCGATGTGAATGTCGGAAGCCTTTTCCCGCATCGCCTGCACCATGATCAGATTCACGATCCTGATGACCGGCGCGTCTTCGCTGTCTTCCGCCAGCCGGTCGATGTCGATCTCTTCGCTGGCCTTGGCCTGGACTTCGACGCCGCCATCCGGTTTTTCGACTTCTTCCTTGACCTGCCGCAGCACGTGACCCATGTCGGCGCCGCCGTGCACGCCGCTGAGCGCATCCACCACCCCTTTTTCGGTCGCGATCATCGGCACCACGTCCAACTGCACGCGTCGCTTCACGTCATCGACCGCGAGCACGTTGGTCGGGTCGGCCATGGCGATGAACAGCTTCCCGTTCAGCCGCGCCACTGGCACCAGCTTATTGGCCTTGGCCATTTCGCGCGGGATCAACCCCATGATATCTTCGGGAATCCGGATCCGCGCCAGGTTGACCGGCGACACGTTCAGGCAGCGCCCCATGCTGAAGGCCATGTCCTGATCGGTGACAAATTGTTTGTCAGTCAGAATCTTCAGTAACCGTCCGCCCTTTTCTTTCTGGATTTGGGTCGCCTCTTCCAGCTGATTCGGCAGAAGCAGTCCGTCTTCAATGAGCACGTCTGCGATGCGATCTCCGAAGGTTTTATTTCTCATTGCGTCGGGATCAGGCTTTCAGTTCGAGGCGGTAAACGTCCTGCAGAGTTCTTTCGATGGCCGCCGGTCGGGCGAGATACCACGAGACGGCGTAATCGAGAGACTGTTGCACGGCCGCACGGCCGGCGGCGTCAAATGGATTGCAGCACGCCACCATAATAGTACGGCTGATTAAATCGAACGGCACACAGAGGCGTCCGATGGTGAGATTGTCCGGTAACATCCGCGCCAGTTGCCGAT
>QHPN01000224.1 GCA_003219115.1 Verrucomicrobiota bacterium
ATTTCGCCCACGCGATTGCAATTCCGAATCCCACCGGCTGAGCACACAGGTTGACGCGAAAAGCTCCGTTGCCGCGCCCGCGATTCGCTCCTGAATCAACTGCATGTCGAGCACCGGTTCGCGATAGACCACCAGCGCGCGGTTGACCGCGACATTGAAGCGCCAGATCAGACGGCCAAGCTGTCCGGCGAAGCCGCGCAATTCCGCACTTTGGACTGGCACACTTGGCGTCCGCACGGTCGCACCCAGCCGATTCATGCCTGCGCTCCAGGCTTTGCCGACGCGATTGACCGAAAACGACATCATGGTGTCGTAAATCTCCTTGAATTCCATGCCCGGTCCGCGCATCCCGACCAACGCGATGAATGAGGTCAGCACTTCATTTGACCCTTCGCCGATCTGATTGATTCGCGCGTCGCGCAGCATCCGGCCCAGCGGATTATCGTCGAAGTAGGCGGAGCCACCGTGGATTTGGAAGGCATCGTTGACCGCCTCCCACAGCTGATCCGTCGTGAAAACCTTCAGCATTGCGGTCTCAATCATGTAATCTTCGAGGCCGCGATCGATCAGCGATGCGGTCACGTTCGTCATCGCTTCCATTGCGTAAACATCGGCGGCAATGCGCGCGATTTTCTTCTTCACCAAGTCGAAGTTGCCGAGCGTTTTCTTGAACTGTTGTCGCGAATTAGCGTGCTCGATCGCGAGCTGCAGGCAATGTTTGGCCGCGCCGGTGCAACAGGCACCGAAAGTGGTGCGACCGAAATCCAGAACCGTAAGCGCGACACGCAAACCCTTGCCGAGCGGGCCGAGAATATTTTCCTTCGGGACACGTACGTTATTTAGACGGAAGCGACCGGTAGCGGTGCCACGAATCCCGAGCTTCGGCATTCGCCCTTCGATCATTTCCACGCCTGGCATGTCCGGCGTGACCAAAAACGCGGTAATCGCGTCTTTCCCGGGCTTGCCTGGAACCGGCGTGCGCGCCATTACCGTCCAGACTTGCGAGATCGCCGCGTTGGTGATGTAACGTTTCTCGCCGTTCAGGGTGTAATGCGAACCGTCATCGCTGGGTGTCGCCGTCATTCGGACATTCGCGGCATCCGAGCCAGCTTCGCGTTCAGTCAAAGCAAATGCGGCGAGCTTTTCTCCCGCGACCAGTCCGGGCAACCATTCCGCCTGCTGTTCACGGCTACCGAACAAAATTAGCGCGCGAATTCCAATCGAGTGATGCGCGTTAACAAACACGGAAGTCGAAGCGTCACGCCTCCCGATCTCCTCCAAAATCCGGCAATACTGCATCTGTGAAAAGCCACGGCCGCCGACTTCACGGGGGGCCGTCATTCCGAGAACGCCGGTACGAGCGAGACCATCGACGAGGTTCCGGGGGATGTCCGCATTGCGATCAATCCAGTCCGAATCCAGCTCGCGATCGAGCATCTCGCGCACGTCTGCCAATGCCGTTTCCAGTTCCGTTTGCTTCCCCGAATCAAGCCGCGGATAGGGCATGACCCAATCGGCCACGAAATTTCCCAGGAAAAGCCCTTTGGCGAAACCAAGCTCCTGCCGGCCGGTAAAAAGCAGCTCCTCGGCTTGCTGCATTTCCTTCTGACGCTGAATTTCTACTTCCGTTTGGGCCATGTTCAGGGGCCGCCGCTTGGCGAGTCATCAATTGTATTCATTGGCGCCATTCTGTCCACTGATCCGGCGCAGAATCGCCGACATAATTTGGCAGGTAATTGCATGCCCTTCTTGCCATTGACTGGCCCGTGGCCCGGCCACGTTGAGCACGATTGTCGTTCCGAGGTCACCTTGGCGACCGGGGGCCTTCTCTGTAGTCAGTCGCGTCCGAACGTTTGTGAGATTCTTCGGTCCGAGCCGGACTGGCGTTTTCGCTCGGGATGACAGATGAGAAACGAACCTGATTGCAAGGTCAATTGCCTGATTAATCGGTGCTAATTTGCAATCAATAATGAGATACGGTTTTTTCATTTCCACGCAGCGCTCGACCGTTTCGCGTGTCCCGCCAATCGGTTCCCCATTTGAAATAATCAGCGTTCCATCTGAATCCGCCACATTCTGCGCCGTACGCTCGGCGTACCCGCCATCCGTCAGCTCGATGACCGGATAGCGCTCCGGAATCATCCCGTCTTCGGCCAGCCGACCCGTCGGACACCAACCGCCGCATTCGACAACAAGGTGAAGAGCGGCATCGAGCGCGCCGCGATCAACCCCAGTCTGCCCGCCGGATACGATTCTAAGCAAAGGGTTCGCGCTGTCAGCTACACCCCTGGCTCGTCCCGCACTCAGTGCAAACACCACAGGCGCCGGCGCGAATTACTTTGTCGCTACCGCAATGGGAGCAGACGATGTCCATGAACATGTTGCCAAGCGCTTCTTTTACCCGTTCCGCGTGGGTGTAGCCGCTGCTGATTACCTTCGGGCTCCCTTCGCCGGGTGAATCATTCGTGATCACGTCGATCAATTCCTTTTCGGCAGTGCGCGGTAATTCCGCCACCGGACGATTGACCGCTTTCTTTTCCATCTCCGCGATTTCTCTCAGCGGTAATTCTGATTGCCCGCGGTTGGGCGAAGTCGCTTCCTTGTAACCTTTGATAAACTGGCACCCAAGGTAACGAAAAACGTAATCGGCGATGCTGGTGGTGTTACGGATATCAGGATTCTTGGTGAAGCCGCTTGGTTCGAACCGTTGATACGCGAATTTTTTGACGAGGCTTTCCAGCGGCACGCCGTACTGCAAAGCTATCGACGTCAGGGTCCCAACCGTATCCATCAACCCTCCGATCGTGCTGCCTTCCTTCGACATGGTGATGAAAAGTTCACCCGGCTGCCCGTCCTCATACAATCCCACCGTGATGTACCCTTCGTGGCCGGCGATTTCGAATCGGTGCGTCAACGACATCCGAGTGTCGGGCATACGATGCCGAATCGGCTGATCGAGCCGGGTGCGCAGCATCGCGATCTCTTCCTCCAATTCGAGAATCCGTTTCTGCAAATCTTCCGGCCCGGCGGTCGCGTGCATCGCGCTCTCGAACCCCATGTCGCGCGTCTTTTTGGTGTTAAGAGGAGCCGATCGCTTTGAGCCGTCGCGATAAATCGCGATCGATTTCAACCCGAGGCGCCAGCCTTCCACGTACGTATTCATGATGTCATCGACGGTGGCGCTCTCCGGCATGTTAACCGTTTTCGAGATCGCGCCACTGAGGAAAGGTTGTGCCGCTGCCATCATCCGCAGATGTGCCCGGTAATGTAGGCTGCGTTCACCGAGATGCGCCCGAAATGCACAGTCGAAAATCGGGAGATGCTCTGCTTGCAATGGCGTCGGATAAAGCCGGCCTGCTTCTGCTCTTCCCGCTAACACCGCGGCATGATCGGCACCAGGTCGAGCGTCCTCGATCGTATCGAAACGGTCGACGTGCTCGACGATGCTCGCAATCTCGTCTTCCTCATAACCGAGATGCTCCAGCGCCGGCCGAATCGTTTGATTAACGATTTTCAGCATGCCGCCACCGGCCAGTAGCTTGTATTTAACCAGCGCGATATCGGGCTCGATCCCGGTGGTATCGCAATCCATTAGGAAGCTAATCGTGCCAGTGGGAGCGAGCACCGTCACCTGTGCATTCCGGTATCCATACCGTCTGCCCAAATCCGCCGCGCGATTCCACGCATGAGCGGCTTCTTTTTTCAGATAAGCGAATTCTTCCACGTCCGGAATTTCGTCGACCGCGGCCCGATGTAGATCGATCACTTCCAGCATCGACGCGACGTTATCTTTCGCGACCGGTTTGCTTACGCCACTGCAACGCGCGTCGCGATAACCAGGGAACGGCTCCATCGTTTTCGCGAGCAGCGCGCTTTGTTCATAAGCTTCACCGGTCATGATCGCGGTAACCGCACCGCAAAGCGCACGGCCTGCTACGCTGTCGTAGCCATAACCGTAGCTCATCACGAGCGACCCGAGATTCGCGTAACCCAATCCGAGCGTACGAAAGATATGGGAATTCTCCGCGATCTCTTTGATGGGATAACTGGCGTTATCGACAATAATTTCTTGCGCCGTGATGAAGATGCGCACCGCCGCCTTGAAGCGTTCGACATCAAATTCGCCGGCTTCCGTCTTGAATTTCATCAAGTTCAGTGACGCGAGATTGCAAGCGGTGTTATCCAGAAAAAGGTACTCACTGCAGGGGTTGGTAGAATTCTGCCGATCCGTCCCCTTGCAGGTGTGCCATTTGTGGATGGTGGAATCGAACTGCATTCCGGGATCGCCGCAGATGTAAGTGCCTTCCGCGATTTTGTGCAGCAACCCCGGCGCATCTTTCCGCTCACAGGGTGAACCGTCGCGCACCCGCCGCGTCCACCATTCCTCGCCGTTCAACGCCGCGCGCATGAACTCGTCGCTCACGCGCACGCTCAGGTTTTCATTCTGATACATGACCGAGCCATAAGCGTCGCCGTTGTAGCTACCGTCGTATCCGTGCTCGATCAGAGCCCAGGCCTTTTTCTCTTCCTTTTGTTTGGCGTCGATGAATTCCTCGATGTCGGGGTGCCAATCCTTCAGCGTATTCATCTTGGCCGCGCGGCGGGTTTTGCCACCGCTCTTCACCACATTGGCGACCTGATCATAGACTTTCAGGAACGAGAGCGGCCCACTGGGTTTGCCGCCCCCGCTCAATTTCTCGCGCGTGCTGCGCAAACTGGAGAGATCGCTGCCGGTGCCGCTCCCATATTTAAACAGCATCGCCTCGCTCGTGGCCAGCCGCATGATGTCTTCCATGGTGTCATCCACTGACTGGATGAAACAGGCGCTGCCCTGCGGATATTCATATTGGGTGGCGGCGCGATCAGCTTTGCCCGTTTCGCGATTGTAAAAGTAATTGCCTTCACCCGCGCCGGCGCCGATACCGTATTGCTGATAGAGCCCAACGTTGAACCAAACCGGCGAATTGAACGCTCCGTATTGGTTGAGGCAAAGCCAAGTCAGCTCGTCATAGAAAAGATCCGCCATTTGCGCATCGGCGAAATAGCCATCGAGCAATCCCCAGTCTGCAATCGTGCGTGTGACTCGGTGGATCAGTTGCCGCACCGAAGTTTCGCGTCCGCCTCTTGCCGGGTCCGTTCCATTCGCGATATCGCCGTAGAAATATTTCGAGACGGCAATTTTCGTGGCCAGTTCGCTCCAACTCGCCGGCACTTCGATATTCTCCTGTTTGAAAATAATCTTGCCGCTGTCGTCGGTGATTTCGGCAGTGCGACGCTCCCATTCCACCTCGTCGAACGGCGCGCATTTGGCATCACTGAATACGCGTTTGAAACGCAGACCGGTACGCTCCTTGCCGTTCGTGCGGCGCATCCGCGAACGAGGATGCGCTCTATTTCCCTTGTTGAATTGCGATCCCGGAATCCCTGTTTTCAATTGAATCATACGCGCGTCGGTCAGATTAAGATTGCGAATACATGCGAACAGCGGTGGACAGCCATGGCAACAACGTGTGAACAACGGCGAACAACAAGTTATTGCGGCAGCTACCCTGTGGAACTACAACATGCGGTAGATATCCACCCTTGCTCAAGCTTTTATTTGTAAATTTTTTTGGCTCGCAAAATCCAGTTCAAAACCACTCCTATTTCGCCTGCGGGAGTAGAGCGTTCCTTGAGAATTTGGCTGGCCCCGGGTCAGGCGTATCCTTGCCGCCGTGAACATCACCGGCATCAGCCAAACCGGCTGCATGAGAATCATGACGACAGTGAAATGCGCAACCGATCTTTTGGCGGCCAGCGATGCGAAAAACGTGCTCTGCGTTAGCGGGATCTCTTCCTGCCGGGAGCTGGGTCACGTTCGAGCGTGTTGGCTTCCCCGAGATGATAAAAAATCTTGCCGCATTCGCGATCTTCTTTCTTGCGCTCGCTTATGCAGGCATCACGGCCGTTTCGCGGGGCAGATGAGTACAACCATTTTTTTCGCGCCTACCACATCTCGATCGGTCGGATGATTGCGCACCATGCGGCCTTCGGAGTGGTAGGCGAGGAGTTGCCGGCAAGTTTGCTTACTTTCGCCCGCGCAGCTGCGGTTTTTCCCTTCCTGCCGGACATCGAGTCCTCCTCCGCGCAAATTCGTGCGGCCAATCGCATTCCACTGGATCCCGACAAAACTGCGATCATTAATTTTCCGAATTCCGCGCTTTACTCGCCTCTAGTCTATACACCGGCGGTCGCTGGTATCGCTTTGGGCCGATTGCTCGGACTTCATCCCCTGTGGCTCTTTTACCTCGCCCGTTGCTTTAGCGCGTTGGCAGTTGCGAGCCTGCTCGCAGTCGCGATAAAAACGCTGCCGCCGCCAGCGGAATCCTTCGCGATCTTGCCGTTGGTGCCGATGGCTCTTTTCCAAACTGGGATGATCAGTGCTGACGGCTTTACCATTGCTCTTGGTTTG
>QHPN01000225.1 GCA_003219115.1 Verrucomicrobiota bacterium
CGGTTATCTGCTTGTTTTGAATAACTCGCGCGTTCTCCCGGCGCGTCATTTTTCCGATGACGGGAAGTTGGAGTTTTCGTTCCTGGAAAAAATTGCAGCGCGTCGTTGGAAAGCGTTGGTCAAGCCTGGGCGCAAATTTGGAAGAAACGCCGTCGCTTTCATTCAAAGTGTGCGGGCGGAAGCGGGAGAAATTTTTGCTGACGGATCGCGCGAAGTCATTTTGGCCGATGACATCGATCTCCTGCGCGGCGGTGCGATGCCTCTGTCGCCGTACATCAAGCGGTCGGCGGTCATAGACCGCCGCTACAGGGCGGAAGACGAAACGCGCTATCAAACGGTGTTCGCGAAATACGAGGGCTCACTTGCGGCGCCGACAGCTGGGCTGCATTTCACCCCAGAAATTCTGGAGACGATTCCTCATGTCTTCATTACCCTCCATGTCGGCACAGCAACTTTTCGTCCGGTCAAGACAGAAGACGTAACGCAGCATCAAATGCATCCGGAGCGCTTCTCGATTGCGCCGGAGGCGGCCGCAGCTATCGCAAACGCGGCTCGAATTGTTGCCGTCGGAACAACGACGGCGCGAGTCCTCGAATCGGTTCAACGCAAACTCGGAAATATTCAACCGATCGAAAGCGAGACGGACATTTTCATTTATCCACCGTTCCAGTTTCGAGTCGTCGATGTTTTGCTGACAAATTTTCACCTACCGCGCTCGACGCTCCTCATGCTGGTGAGCGCGTTTGCCGGTCGCGAATTTATTTTGCGCGCTTACGAAGAAGCGGTGCGTGCGCGGTACCGTTTTTTCAGTTACGGCGATTGCATGCTGATTCTGTAGCGGCGGTCTACTTGTCGCGCCGTAGCTCCGCGAAGGCGGATGACCGCGCGCGCGCGGGATTCTCGGCGCTCATAAAGCACGACAGAAATAGGGAGGCTGGCGTTCGGTCGGTGTTACTGGTTATAAGAGCAACATGCTATCCGAAAAACCGAAAGGCGAACTGGTAATTCGGACCATTGCCATGCCCGCGGATACAAATCCCAATGGCGATGTTTTTGGTGGTTGGTTGATGTCGCAGATGGACCTCGGTAGCGGCATTCTCGCGTCGAAAACCGCAAAGGCTCGGGTCGTTACGGTGGCAATGGAGGGCTTATCATTTCTGCAACCCGTCGGAGTAGGGGACACGGTGGCTTGTTACGCCTGGGTGGAAAAAATCGGGCGCACCTCGATGACTATTCCAGTCGAAGTATGGGTCGAACGTTTCCGCGAACACGGCACTCAGGTGCTGGTCACACGCGGCGTCTTTATATACGTGGCGGTGGACGACGCCGGCCGGCCGATTCCAGTTCGGCGCGATGGCGCTTAATTCTGCGAGACCGCCGAGTCAGCGCTCGTGGTAACGGATTCAGGGCCCGTGCTTGTTGCCACAGTCGGTTCGCTTTCCATCTTCGGCGGCCGAATTTTCGGTGAAGACGAGAGCTTTCGTTGCAATTTCATCCGGTTATAGCTGGAATGCCGAATGTAGCGGGCATACGCAGCTTGCTGGCGTCCACTCTTTGTCACATACGAACAGCCGCCGTCCGCCAATGCCAGCAGCGCAACGAGAAGCAGAGGCCCGATTTTTTTCACGACGCCTTTGCCAGTTGCGGTTGTGGCTGTAGCTGTGGCTGTGTGGTCGGATGAACCGTTGCGATTTGCCCGATCTGCAACAGCTCCGAAACGACCTGGTATATCTTTAATTCGCAAACCGCATTTTGCCGAAACAACTCGTTGGTCGTGAAGCGACGGTCGTCGGTGTAATTCCAGATTTTTTCCGCCAACGGCTTCAACTCCGGTTCCGCATCGCGCGGCCATTCAAACGCAGGAGCCAGCCTTTGCAGTAGTGCATTGGGGTCCGGCGCTGTTTTCCTCAGGTTGTGAAACTCGTCGCGATATCGCATTGCCGTAATGAGCATGTCGTTAGGAGATTGATTGATTTCGACCGACTGCAGGCACTCGGTAATCGGCTGGACCCCGGAAGCGAACGAAAAACTTCCCGGAATATCGTCGCTGAGAAAAAGTTGCCAGAAGGCTTCCTCTCCGGTGAGCTGTTGGAATTGACCACTGCGAAGTGCGCCGCTTTGAAAGAAGAACGTGGCCATTCGCTCGTTGTGATCATTCAACACTTCGAGCTCGCCCGTTTGTCCGGAGCTGATGATGGTCTGATGGACGGTGATCAAATCGAAGTTCGCCAGGCTACCGCTCAATTTTTGCGGGCCGGCGGAAGATTTGCCCGCCCGCACCTGGTGGAGCCGAAGCGCCATTTGTTCGCATAGAAAGAGAAGGAACGAGGGGACGCGCTGCGAGATGGCGACGAAATTGTCTCGATTGAAACATTGCAGACTACAAGTTTCCTGGGCCCGGGCGGAAGTTGCGCGCGCGGTTTTTCCGAGCGCGTCGGCCACGCCGAAAATATCGCCACGGGTCACGAAACTGCGCTCATCCGATTCGCCGGGGATGAGCTGGATCACTTCAACGACGCCGCGATTAACACTATAGATCTCCTCGGCCAGGTCGCCGGTGGTGTAGATTAATTCGCTCTTGCGCAGGTGGCGGACATGGGACAATTCGCCGAGCGCCTTCAGCTCAATCGGCCGAAGCGTCGTGCAAAAGGAGAAGAAGTCGCGACGGGGCACGTCGCTGGTTACAGCAGAAGTCGTGCAGAACGTGGTGTTAACTTTTGAGTCAAGGATTTTTTTTATGCCTTGGTGGCGTTGGCAATGAGGCCGGCGCGAGTTAAATCGGTAGGTGCTTGCCTACCTGTTTGAGCGGTTCCCGAAATTCTCTCAAACCTTTTGCTATCGGGAGATTGCCGAACTTTTTCGACAGGGTGTTCGGCCGGCAATTTTTTCGCTGCGGGCACCCGATCGTGGCCCGGAATTGAATTGGGATCCGGCAATCGTTTCAGGCGTCCATCAGCTACCCGAGGGCGACGCGTTTGCGCGATTGGCCAATGAGGCTTCGGCCGCCTTACCGCAAGCCGCTCAAAAAACTTTACACGAGTGGCGCGGAAAAGATGATTCACTTCGCCTGCACCAGGCAACTTACATCGGAGTCCGACTTCAGAAACTAGGCGTTTGCCATCTTCACGTCCATTTCGCCGGCATGGCCGCGCGTACCGCCTTTTGGATCAAGCGATTCTTTGGGATCGACTACAGCCTGAGCGTTCACGCCAACGATATCTTTGTGCCGAAGAAATTTGAGATTGGACTTCCCCAAATTTTCTCAACGGCGAGCGCCATTCTCACAGTGAGCGATTTCGCCGCGAATCAACTGCGTGACCGTTTCCCGGACACCGCTTCACGTGTCCACCGGGTCTATAATGGAATTGATTGTGACAGTTTCCAGCCGGCGGAGCCGTCGCCGCCACCCCTGATTCTCTCCATTGGGCGGCTGATCAGTAAGAAAGGCTTCGATGTGCTCATCGACGCCTGCGCGCTTTTGCAGAATAGTGGGCACGGGTTTCGATGCGAAATCATCGGGGAAGGGCCGCTCTTGGTGGAATTGCAGGCCCGAATTGACCGCCAAGATTTGGGCAGACAGGTTCTTCTTGCCGGGCCAAAACCTCAGGCCGAGATCATCGCGCGCTTAAGCAGAGCCACCGTCTTCGCCTTGCCATGCCGTGTTGATGCCGATGGCGCGATGGACAACCTGCCGACCGTCATCATGGAAGCGATGGCGTCCGCCTTGCCGGTGATTTCAACCGAAGTTGGCGGAATTACGGAAATGGTTCGCAATGGCGAAACCGGATTGCTGGTGGCGCAAAATGATCCGGTTGCAACCGCTGAAGCAATTGCGCAGTTGATTGGCAACGTCGAACCTGCGCGATCACTTGGTCGGGAGGGTCGCAAACGCGCGGAAGAATTGTTTTCAATCGAGAAAAATGTGCGCGTCTTGCGAGAGATTCTTCTGTAGCGGCGGCCGTGTCGGCCGCAAGAATGGGATCGAATGAATTGCACGCGAACGCGCGCCACCACAGCGGGCATGCTGTTACAGCAATGCGCGCACTTTCTCGACCGCGCGAAGGTAAACGCGCCGTTGCCCTCCTCGCATCAGCTCTTCACTCATCAATTTTACGGAATCGTTTTCCCCTGCCGGAAGGAGCTGGCGTGCCGGAGCCTGATCCGATTTAGCGCGGCAGACTTCGAGCAGATCGCCACAGCGCGCGAGTGCGATCTCAAATTTTATGTCGCTCGAATGCGCGACGAAAGAGCTAATGGGTGCATCGCCACTTTCCTGCATCTCAATCTGGACCGTTCTCCTCGTCGAATTTTCCAATTCGATACGATCTCTGCTCTTTCCATTCCGAATTTCCCAGCCCAGTTGCGCGGCGAGCCAGCCGACATAGAGCATCGCGGTTGAGCGAAAATTTTCCCCAAAAACAATCGTGCCCCTCTCGATTTCCCGAAAATGATGATGCGAACTCGGATGATCGAAGAATTGAGCAAAGGCAATGCGAAAATGAACGAGCCGCGTCCAGTTCAAATCGCACAGGACGATGCGTTGTTTGGCTTCGCGTTGTGCCGTTTCGACCAGTCGCATTTGCGCGTTGAAGTCGCGCCAAGTTTGACTGTCGTAGATCAACCGATCGATCCACGACCAAAGCTGTGGATCCATCGGCTCGGCGAATTTGGATTGCCACCAGAGATAAAGTGGGAGATCGGAATCGAGCTGGGAAAAAACGATGCTGGGCAGCAGCTTCACCTTTGCGCCTTCGAGCAAAAATGAAATTTGTTCCGAGCAAACTTGTTTTGTGCCGGCGCGACCAACATGACAATGCGCGCTAATCCACGCCTCGATGCAGTCATTTTTCGACTGCGGACCGGCACCGATCACGATACCTCGGCAGGCATGACTCTCGGTGATTCGCGCCAGCAACTGCGTGTTTCGTGTAAGCGAGTCAGGTTCTTCGCTATAGACCGCGAGATTCATCAATGAGGCGCGCGACATCGCGCCTTCGCCTTCACTCCAGAGCTTCTTCAGCTCGCGATCGATCCGATCGATCGCGACCGGAAGACCTAACGAAACAGAGTCAGCGGTGGTTGGCATCAGGTCATGGATTGGGTAGCGCACGCGTCTCGCGTGCTGGCGATGGCGTCCTCGCTATCGCGGACTTTTATTTCCGAACGCACGTTGCATGGTTCAAACACCGTTAAAGTTCGTTTCGGCGAGACGCCGAAACCAGCACGCGAGACGCGCGCGCTACCTGGAAGGGGACTTATCGTGTGCGCATTGTCGTGGACCGGTTTCATAATCTCCTCCATGCGCGTCCATCGCGGGCAAGAAGTTCGTCTGCTTCCTCCGGTCCCCATGAACCGGCGGGATAAAACGTCAGTGGAGGTGCATCCTTCCCGCTCCATGCGTTTTCAATGCTGTCGATAAATGCCCACGCCTCCTCGACTTCATCGCGCCGGGCGAAGAGGGTGGCGTCGCCGCTCTTGGCATCGAGCAACAAGCGTTCGTACGCTTCCGGGCTGGCCTTGCCGAAACTCGTTCCGTAGTGAAAATCCATTTTCACCGGCTCGATGCGCAAACTTGTTCCCGGAATTTTTGCCATCATTCGCAGCGAAATTCCCTCATCGGGCTGGATGCGAATGACGAGCACATTTTGATCGTGCTCGATGCTGTCGCGATTAAACAAGACCATGGGCGCTTTCTTAAAGTGCACGGAAATTTCGGTGGCGGATTTCGGCAGACGTTTCCCAACGCGCAAGTAGATTGGCACCTCCGACCAACGCCAGGTATCGAGAAGCAGGCGAAGCGCGACGTAGGTTTCGGTTTCAGAATTCGGATTCACTCTTTCTTCCTCGCGATACGCCGGAACGGGTTCGGCATTGATCGCGCCCGCGGTGTACTGGCTGCGCACAACCCATTTTGCGATTTCATCTGCGCGATAACGACGCAGCGAGCGCACGACTTTTACTTTTTCGTCGCGAATGCTGTCGGCGCTAAGATCGGTGGGCGCTTCCATCGCCACCAGGCAAAGCAATTGCAGCAAATGATTCTGTACCATGTCGCGCAAGGCACCAGCCGTTTCGTAGTAACCGGCACGCCCTTCGACGCCGAGGGTTTCGGCAGCGGTGATCTGAATGTGGTCGATGTAACGCGCGTTCCAGATCGGTTCGAAGATCGCGTTGGCAAAACGGAGAACCAGAATGTTCTGCGCCGTTTCTTTCCCGAGAAAGTGATCGATGCGATAGGTCTGATCTTCGGAAAAGGAATTGGATACGACCCGATTTAACTCCTGGGCCGAAGCGAGATCACGCCCAAATGGCTTTTCAATGATGACACGTGCCCAGCTTCCCTTCTTCGCGGTGTTCAACCCCGCAGCTTTGAGGTTTTTCAGGATGGGCTCGAATTGCTCCGGCGCCGCCGCGAAATAAAACAAACGATTGCCGCGCGTGCCGCGTTCTTCGTCGATTTGATCGAGCCGTTTGACCAATGATCGATAACCGCCTTCATCCTCGAATTCGCTTTGGTGATAAAAGAGCGATTGCGAAAACGTTTTCCAAATATCATCGCGGACCTCCTGCCGCGAAAATTGCCTTGTGGTTTCGCCAAGTTGGTTCCGGAATTCCTCGTCGGTTTTGGGGCGTCGGGCGAAGCCAACAACCGTTACCGCGGGCGGGAGTTCACCATCAGCGGCAAGGTTGTATAAGGCCGGAATCAGTTTTCGATGGGTCAGGTCGCCGGTCGCACCGAAGATCACAATCGCGCATGGCTGCGGGACGGCGCGCGTGCTCAAACCTTCACGCAATGGATTTGGTTGGTCCTTTGTCATGTCGAGCCAAGTCGAAACATCTCTAACTTCGCTCGGCTCGACAGGCAATGGAACACAGACTTTTAGTCTGTGCGTCCAGCCCCGAATTCTTTCGGGCTGTTCAGGCATGAGCGTCGCGATCGCGGCGGATTAAAATTCCGCTGGGCGAACAGGCCGGGAGGCCCGTGCTCCTTATTAATTCGGGAGCGGAAATCTGCGCGTCAGCTCCCGCACTTTGCCGCGAACGCGTTCGAGCACTGCACTGTCGTTGCGATTCTGCAACGCTTCTGCGACCAGATCCGCAATCTCGAGCATATCCTCTTCGCGCATGCCACGCGTAGTCACGGCCGGCGTGCCGACGCGAATGCCGCCAGGTTTGAAGATCGGGTAGGTATCGAATGGAATGCCGTTTTTGTTCACGGTAATGCCGGCGCGATCGAGAACTTCCTGCGCTTCTTTGCCATTCAGTTCCTTCGGGCGAAGATCGACAAGCATCAAATGATTGTCAGTACCGCCGCTGACGATGCGGTAACCATGTTTAGCCAAACCGGCGGCGAGAGCTTTCGCGTTCACCACGACTTGTCGCTGATATTCGCGGAACTGCGGCTGAAGTGCTTCGTGAAAACAAACCGCTTTGGCGGCGATGACGTGCATCAGCGGCCCCCCTTGAACGCCAGGAAACACCGTCGCGTCGATTTGTTTCGCGAATTTCTCTTCGCACATCACGATGCCGCCGCGCGGGCCACGCAAACTTTTGTGCGTGGTCGTCGTGACGAAATGCGCGTGCGGGATCGGACTCGGATGTTGTCCGCCGGCGACGAGTCCGGCGATGTGTGCCATGTCGACGAAAAGAAATGCGCTGACCGAATCGGCGATTTGCCTTAAGCGCGGGAAATCGATGATGCGCGGATACGCCGATGCCCCGGCGGTGATCATCGCCGGCTTAACCTCCTCGGCTTGTTTTTGCAGCGCGTCGTAATCGATCTGTTCGGTCTTCTCGCTCACGCCATATTGCGAGACGTTGTAAAACTTGCCGGAGAAATTCGCCGGATGTCCGTGCGTGAGATGTCCGCCGTGCGCGAGATTCATGGCGAGAATTTTTCCGCCCGGTTTCAGCACGGAAAAATAAACGGCCATGTTTGCTTGTGCACCGCTATGCGGTTGCACGTTGACGTGCTCGCAACCGAATAGCCGCTTCGCGCGATCAATTGCGAGCTGCTCGACCGTATCGACGTTTTCACAGCCGCCGTACCAACGTTTTTTTGGCAAACCTTCGGCGTATTTATTAGTAAGGACGGTCCCCTGTGCCTCCATCACTGCGCGACTGGTGAAATTTTCCGATGCGATCAGCTCAATGTTTTCCCGTTGCCGTTTTTCTTCGGCCGTAACCGCATCGAAGATCTCCGGATCGACTTTGCGCAGACCGCCGCTAGGTGCATTGAGGTTGGAGGGGGCGGGATGCAAAATATCGCTCACGATATAGATGGAAGCACCGCCGCTACGCCCGCCGGGGCGCACGGCTACTTCGCTCTCTTCTACAAAAGCGAGCACGCTCGGCAAGGCGTTTTTGATCGTCTCTGCGCAGGTATTATAGACGTCGCGTCCCAAGCCAATGGGATCGGGCACGTCACGCCAGCAAGTCGCACCCGGTTCTTCAAATTCGCGCAGCAAGAAAGTCTTGTCCGCTGCATTTGGAAAAAGCATCTGGATTGCTTCGACGTGCGCTCCAGTCATCGCGAAAATATGCGTCGCGCGTTCGACGAGTGCGCCGGTGAGCGGCTGGCTCCGCAGATTGCCAATTTCGGCCCCTTCCTCGGTGCAAACCTCAACCGCATGCGAGCTAGGCGGTTGTCCTCGCACGGCGTGCACTCCGGCTGAAGCCACTTCAATGTCCTTGCGATTTCCCAAGAGACGGCGAAAAAGACCTTCCGCAATGGGACTGCGACAAACATTACCGGTACAAACGAAGAGGACGCTTTTCACAAGATGCCGCCGCGCGAACCTGCTGGGGCGGTCAGGTACAGGTTCGCACAAAATTTCGCCAACGCGACTCGTCTTATCTGAACGGCAATGAGAGCAGCATGGAAAGAATTGCGTTACCGGCTCGAGTACGTCGGTCTCCTGCTGGCGGGGAAGATCGTGCCGCTCTTACCGCGAGCCACCATCGTCGTGCTGGCAAAAATCTGTGGTGCCATCGCCTCCCGGATCGATACCCGCGGCCGGAGTATTGCCCTGGCCAATCTCGATTGCGCCTTCCCAGGGAAATATTCCACTTCAGAAAAGAGCCGCATCATTCGCCAATCCTATCAGCATTTTGCCCAAACCATGCTTGATCTGATGTGGAGCCCGCGGCTTACTCCGAAAAATTTCCTCCGTTACATTGAGTTTGAGGGATTTCCCGAGGTCGATCCGAACAAGAACGGGATTATTGTTTGTTATCACTACAGCAATTTCGAATGGGCGAGCCTGGGATGCGGATTTCGCGGTCGCCCCAGCAACATTATCGCTCAGGAATTCAAGAATCCCCTGCTCGATCCCATTTTCCGACGCTGGCGGGAGCAGTCAGGGCATGTCTTCAGTGCGCGGACGGGCGGAATTCTTCGACTTTTCAAAACTCTGCGCCGTGGCGGCAATATCGCGATGCTCGTTGATCTGACGGTTTTTCCGGGTCCTGCGGCCGTCGCGATTCGCTGTTTTGGAATGCATACCAGTGTTACTTCCGCTCACGCCTGGCTCCAGCAACGCTCGGGAGCCGCCCTGATTCCCGCCCATTGCGAGCCGTTGCCGCGAGGACGCTATCGTGTGGTTTTTCATCCGCCGATTGATCTTGGTCCCAATGCCAGTCCACGCGAAGTTGCGCAGGCGTGCTGGGATTCCTTTGAGCCAGTCGTGCGCGCGCAGCCGGGGCCGTGGATGTGGATGTACAAACATTGGCGCTATCATCCCAAAAATCCTGATCGGCCCTACCCGTTCTATTCCTATTACACCGGCAAATTCGAACGTCTAATCGCGCAAAAATGATTTGTATACGAACAAGTGCCGGAACCATGAGCCCTCCTTGCGAACGCTTGAAAAACCCCGCATCCTAATCCTCCTCCCAATGGGAGAAGGAGCGGGTGTGCCCCGAGATATGGAGCGAAGGTGATTCCGCCAGTCCGGCTCGGACCCGCCAGTCCGGCTCGGACTTTCGAGCTGGCGCGTAAGCAAATTTTCGGGACGCTAACCTCGTGCCGGAAGTGACCGCAAGTGAACAGGCCTGGCGCAGAGAAGTCGCAACCGTCTCTCTGCCTGAAGTCCATCGCAGTGTCGTCGTTCCCGTAACCGCTTCCTTTTGGCGAAAGTTGTTCGCGTTTTCCGGTCCCGGTTTTCTGGTTGCCGTCGGCTACATGGACCCAGGCAATTGGGCGACCGATCTGGCGGGGGGCGCCAAGTTTGGGTATTCGCTGCTGGCGGTTGTCATGATCTCCAACTTCATGGCGATCTTGCTTCAGCATTTTTGCATTAAGCTCGGCGTCGTCACTGGCCGGGATTTGGCGCAGGCCTGCCGCGACCATTATCCAAAACCGATTGTGTGGTTTCTATGGATCCTTTGTGAAATCGCCATTGCCGCATGCGATCTGGCCGAAGTGGTCGGCTCAGCAATCGCCCTGCAGCTTTTGCTTGGGATTCCGCTGGTATGGGGTTGCATCATCACGGCCATGGATGTGCTGATTGTGCTCTTCCTGCAAAACAAAGGTTTTCGCTACATCGAAGCACTCGTCTTCACCCTGATTATTACCATTGGCGGATGTTTTGCCGCCGAACTGATTTTCGTAAAGCCAAGCCTCATCGGCATCCTGCAGGGATACGTTCCAGGGCCGCGAATCGTGACTAATCAGGGGATGCTTTACGTGAGCATTGGCATTCTGGGGGCAACGGTAATGCCGCACAATCTTTACCTGCATTCCTCGGTAGTCCAGACACGCAAATTCGAACAGACGCCGGACGGTAAACGGCAGGCGATCAAGTTCGCGACCATCGATTCCACCGGCGCACTCATGTTCGCCTTGTTTATTAATTCGGCCATCCTCATTCTGGCGGCGGCCGCGTTTCATTGGTCGGGCCACCGGGATGTGGCGGAGATTCGCGACGCCTATCAACTGCTCAGTCCTCTGCTAGGCGTGGGCATCGCCAGTGGTCTGTTCGCGATTGCGCTGCTGGCCTCGGGCCAGAATTCCACCCTCACAGGGACTCTTGCCGGTCAGATCGTGATGGAAGGTTTTCTCAATATTCGGATCAAACCGTGGCTGCGCCGATTAATTACCCGCCTTATCGCGATTGTTCCGGCGGTTCTGGTCATTGGCCTGGCCGGTGAGAGCAAGACGACCGAGTTGCTCGTCGCCAGTCAGGTGGTTCTGAGCATGCAACTTGGTGTCGCGGTCTGGCCGCTGATGCGTTTCACGAGCGAGAGAGCCAAGCTCGGCGAGTTCACCAATAAGCTGTGGCTGAAAATTCTCGGTTGGACGACGACGCTCATTATTATCACGCTCAACGTGAAGTTGCTCTTCGATACTTTCATGCCCAAGGCCATCCTAAAAGCGGTTTACCGCACTCTTGGTCTGCCGATGCCGGAGTAAATGACTACATCCGAATGACGAATGACGAAATAAATCCGAATGAGGAAGTCGGAAAATTCGGATGCGAACGAACACCGTCCGTCGATTTCCCTTCGTCATTTCTTCGACATTCGCCATCCGTAATTCATCATTATTAACGTGTATCAGCACATTCTCATTCCACTTGAAAACAGCGATGCCGACGAAACCATCCTCGGCCACATCAAGCCGCTTGCGCGGATGACAGGAGCGAAACTTCTTCTGGTCCATGTTGCCGACGGCTGGGTAGCGCGAAATTTCAATCAGTTGAAACTGGCCGAAAGCGAAGAGATGAAACAGGATCGCGTTTACCTGGAAGAACGACAACGCGAGTTGATCGACGATGGCTTTACCTGCGAGGCCGTCCTCGCCCTTGGTGAACCCTCAGACGAGATCATTAAACTGG
>QHPN01000226.1 GCA_003219115.1 Verrucomicrobiota bacterium
TAAATGACGCCAATCGCGCGCTGGAGACGTTCGTTCATGAGTAACGCCGTGCTCTCGTCTTGCTCCGCCAGGCTTAGCCAAAACGCCGGAATTCCAGTTGCGTGAAACAGCTCTTCGTAACTGCCGCGCAATCCGGGGCGCACGCGTTTTCGCTCCGCCGGACCACCCCAGTCGGATGCCGCTGTCACAGTCCCCGAATAAGTGCTGAACCCAATCCCGTACGCGCGGCGGCCGAATCGCTCCCGAACGAGCTGGCCGACATTGAGCTCGCCGCGCGCACTCATCTCCGTCGCGCGGGCGTCGCCGAGGTGGGAATTGTGTGCCCAAATCACGATTTTCGCATTGCCGCTATCCAGATGCGCAAACAGTTCATTCAACGTTTCGAACATATGTGAATCGCGCAGGTTCCACGATTCATCGCGGCCATGAAACATGGCGCGGTAATAACGCTCTGCGTTCATCACGAGCCGCGCATTTTGTTCGGCTGAAAAAAATTCTTCTTTCGCCACGCGACCATCCCGGCTGATCAACTCCCGGTATTTGCGTCGCATTTCCAGTAACTGCTCAACCACTTCGTCTTCGCATGGCTCTTTGCCGCGGATGACGGTCGCGTGTCCATACAATTGCGGCTCGACACTGAAATGCTCGAAACAGCCGTAACGATCGCGGGCGCGGCGTGCCGCCACCGGGTCATTTTTCTCCAGGTAATCTAGGACTGATTCAATTGATCGGTGCATGCTATACAGGTCGAGACCGTAGATACCGGCGGCGTTTTGGTTGTGCCTGTTCCATTCCCTCAGCCAAGCCACGAAGTCAGCCATCACAGTGTTACGCCACATCCAGGCAGGGAAACGTCGGAAGTCGCGCAATGCTTCCTCGGCGGTGTCAGCGTACTCACGCCCGGTGACAACGCGATGGACGCGAAAGGTGTCCGGCCAATCCGCCTCCAGCGCGACCGCGCGAAAACCTTTGTCCACAATCAGGCGCCGGGTCAGGTGGGCGCGGGTCGCGTAAAATTCGTGGGTGCCGTGGGAAGCTTCGCCGATTAGCACACATTGCGCTGCCCCTGCCAATTCGACCAGCGGGTTGTATTCGCCGGGTCCCTCGATGGCGCGCGCAGCCGAGCGAATAACCGCCGCATCCTGATCGAGTGACATAGTTCTCATCGTTCCAATCATCCGCTCCGCAACGCGCGCTTTTGTTCAGTGCGGCCGAAAACATCGCGCAATTCGTCTTTGGCGCGCTCGAGCACTCGTTTGCGCTTTTGGGGAAGATTTTTACCGGCACGGTTAATATAAAAATTCAACATCGACATGGCCGATTGATACGGCGTTCCTTTGCGCCGTTTGCTGTGTTGCGCGGAACGTTTCAAGGAGAGCGCGATCTTGTGCGGGTCACTTGATCGAAAAACCTTGGGTTCCAGATCTAGCGCATTGCTACGCTCTGTGACGTGTGCCGACCAGCGTTTGCTCTTGCTGCGAGCGCGGCTGTTTGATGATCGTTTTGCCTGGTTTGCCATTCTTTCAGTCGTCCCTTGCCGTGATCCTCTTCCCCCCTCACTAATTCTTCGCACGCGACCGCGACCGCGGGTTTGAATTTTGAAAAACTGGACACGAGACCAGATCGCGGAGTGATTTGGAATATGTGCAGGCAAATCCGCGCGATTCGTCGTTCTACGGTTATTGCGCTCGCCTTACTCTTCGCGTTCCATTGCGGCAAGGAGGAAAGCGGGAGTTAATCGTTGGCAGCCGTGTTGAATGCAGATTTCCAAAACCAACTTTACTCGTTTCAGTGATTTTATCTGCCCGGCGATATTAGTCCTGATCGCAATCGCCATCGCTTATCCCCGGTGGCGCGCAGGTATCGATTGGCGGGATGAAGGTCTTCTCGCTTACAGCGCGGAGCGAGTGGTGCATGGTGAAGTTCCCCATCGCGATTTCGTTAGCCTGCAGCCACCGCTTTCTTTTTACGCCGTGGCTGCGGCTTTTAAACTCGCCGGGACATCACTGGCGACGCTTCGCGTTTTTGGTTTAACGATTTTTCTTCTTCTGCCCGTTCTCATCTATGCGCTGGGGCGGAATTTCCTCGGCCCGATTCTTTCGTTCGCCGCTGCTGCGCCCGCCTGCGTCCTCGGCCTTCCGTATGTTTACTTTGTTCCCCTGGCGGCATGGCAAGGAATTACAATCTCCATCGCCGCCGTCCTTCTCTTTATCGTTGCGATGCGATTACAGCGACCATGGCTCGCCACGCCCGCCGGGGCGCTTGCCAGCCTGGCGCTTCTCCTCCGCCACGATCAGGGGATCTACACCATGGCAGCGCTTCTTGTCCTGCTCGTCACGCTGCACTTTGCGCCGGATGCATCCTTCTCGAAAACAGATCTCAGACGCTTCTTCTATTTCTGGTTAGGTGGGATCGCGATAATACTGACCCCGGCAATACTCGTCTGGTGGAAAATCGGCGCACTGCCTGAGATGTTCCGGCAGTTGGTTGTATTTCCGCTCGCCACCTATCGCAAGACCAGCGCGTTGCCGTTTCCGAGAATCACCGCAGGTAAAACGATTTCGGAAAGAGCCATCGTGCTTTTGTATTATCTGCCGCCGTTTATGCAGGCGCTTGCTGCGCTTTACCTCGGGCAATCGATTTTTCGCCGTCGATTTCGTGAGCGCGAGGCCATGTTCAGCTTCCTTCTCGTCTGGTCGACGCTGTTTTATCTGCAAGTCATGGTGCGATCTGACCAGACTCATCTCCTGATGACCCTTGCACCGTTTTTCCTTCTCTCCGCTTTCTGCTGGTCAATCCTGCAGCGCACCACGAACAAATATCACGGGCTGGGCATGCTGTTTTCCACTGTGATCAGCATCGGCGCGGTATCGTTTCTGTGGATTCTGCGCTCCACGGTACTGCCTGATGTCACACACGGCACGGACAGGCTATCGCTGTCGCGCGGGGGAATCTTCATCGCGCAGCCAAACTTGGTTATGCAGTTCGTCCGACAGATCCAGGAGCTTGTTCCCCCCTCGAAGTCGATCCTCGCGCTTCCTTACCAGCCGATGTTTTATTTTTTGTGCGACCGTCACAACCCAACGCGTTGGAATTATCTCTGGCCCGGGGATCAAACCACAAACGATCATGAGCGGTTTATCGAAGAAGCGGAGCGTGACCCGCCCGCGATTGTCTTGCTTTCCGATCAGGGCCAGCTCGCCGAGTCCGCGCCGATGATCATGGAATACGTGCGCACGCATTATCTTCTCACCGATCAAGTTGGTGACATTGCCATCTACGAGCGACTTGAAACGCGTTAGAGAAATGGCCGCGAGTCATCGCCCCACAATTGCTGCGCTCGCCCTACTGTGCGCGCTCGCCCTCGCCATATTCGCCGATCTCTTGTTCGGCGGCGGTCCGCGCGTCCTTGGACATTCGGGCAGCGACCTGTTTCTGCAGTATTTCGCCTGGCGCGATTTTGGTTTTCGCGAGCTAGCGAAAGGAAACCTCGCCCTCTGGAATCCGCACATCTTCAGCGGTGCTCCTTACCTTGGCGGAATGCAGGGTGCGCAGCTTTATCCGCCCAATTGGATTTTTCTCATCCTCCCCCTGCCTGTCGCAATCAACTGGTCGATCGCGCTTCATGTCTTTGCCATTGGCGCGTTCATGTTCCTCTGGATGAAGCAACGCGGTCTTGCTGCCTCCGCCAGCTTTCTCGCCGGGATCCTGGTTATGTTTTCCAGCACATTCTTCAACCATATTTTTGCCGGGCACCTCCCGCAATTATGCACGATGAGCTGGGCGCCGCTGATTTTCTGTTCGATCGATGCCCTGCTGCGGACGCAACGGGTGATTTGGTTGTTAGTCGGAATGTTCGGTGTCGCGATGCAAATACTTGCGGGATTCCCACAGTATCTGTTCTACACCGCGATTATCGCAGCTCTATACACAGCCCTCCGTTTACTCAGTGATTGGGATTGGCGGGTCGCCTTCGCATTCGTTGGCATCTATCTCGGCGGCGCTCTTCTCGCCTCGGTCCAACTATTGCCGGCGATCCAAACGACACGCGAAACCACGCGCGGCCTGCAGCTGCCTTTCAACTTTGCATCAATGGTGGCATTCCCACCGGAAAATTTCATGACCCTGCTGGCGCCGAACTTTTTTGGAGAGATGGCGAAATACTGGGGCCGCTGGTATCTCTGGGAGACGTCTCTGTTTATCGGCGTCTCCGGTCTGGTTCTCGCCATCTATGCTGCGATCAGGTGCGATCTCCGAATCAAACTACCGGCGCTGGTCATTATCCTCGTTAGCCTTCTCTTAGCGCTCGGCGTTTATACCCCGTTGTTTCATTTTCTCTATGCCTGGGTGCCGGGGTTCGACCGTTTCCGCAGCATCTCCAAATTTATCTTTCCGGCGTCGCTTTTTATCATCCTTCTGGCCGCCAGCGGGTTTGATCAACTGTTGCGAGGCAAAAGAGTTGGGAAGACATTTGTTGTGACGGTTTTCACTGGCGCAGTGGCGTTAGCCTTGGTGGCGTGGTGGGCCGGAAGCACGACGTCCTGGCCCGCGCTGATGAACACAGCTCGCATCACCGGCGAATCCTATCTTTTTCCGCAACTCTACTCGAACACCGAATTTATCAGCCAGTCGCAAGAGTGTGCCGCCACCTCGCTTGGCATTGCGGCAGCGGTTTGCGCGCTTCTCGGGGTCATCCTCTTTGCCGCTCGTTATAACGCGCGCGCGCTTTTCGGCGTCATCCCGCTTGCGGTTGCAGAAATGCTGATCTTTGCCAGCAATTCCCGCCCGGCCTCCGACAGCTCAGCGATTGTAAATCCGGACGAGAAAAGCTTCCTCGCTGATCATCCCGGCGATTACCGCATTATGAACGTCAATAATCCGAACACTGCCATGATCATCGGCGCGCAAGACTTGTGGGGTTACGACGCGACTGTGATGCGGCGCTACGCCGAGTTCATGACATGGACACAGGGCGGTAATCCGAATAATGCCATGTCGTATGTGAAGCTTGTTCAGTTCGATCCGCTTTTCGCGATGTTGCGTGAGCGCTACATCTTTGCGCAGCAGGGTGGCAAGTTTGAAATGGAGGAGGCGCCGGTGGTGATGCCGCATTTGCAACTGATTTCCAATTATCGCGTCCTGCAAAATCGAAACGCGATTTTCGACGCGATGCGCTCTGAAGCGTTCGATCCGACGCGCGAGGTGATCTTGGAGTCGGAGCCGGAGCCGAAACCGGTCCAGAGTAACAACAATGGCGTCGCCCGAATTGCCGCGACCACAACCGACTCGCTCACGATAGAAGCGGATGTCGAACAGCCTTCGATCCTGTTAATCACGGATGCATATGCCGCATCGTGGCGCACAGTCTCTTTGCCTGGCAGCACACAAGCACATTACGATTTACTGCCGGCAGATTACGTTCTACGCGCTGTTCCGCTGGCGGCAGGTCATCACCTTTTGCGAGTCGAGTACCGGCCGGTCGCGTTCGCCATTGGAAAATGGATCTCGCTTATTTGCGTGGTCGCCTTTCTCGCGGCCCTGGTCCGCTGTAGACGCGCAGACACCTCGTTGTGATCAATGACGCTGCGCTTCAATAGCCTCCAGCGTTTCGCGAGCTGACGGTTCGTTAGGCACAAGTCGCGCGCAGCCGGCCCGTGCCGGCTCGCTGCTCTTAGGCTTGCCTCCCTTACGGCAGATATTCCTTGGGCAGCGGCGCAGTGACCGACTCGGCCTGCACCATGATGCCCGTAACTCGCCAGCCGCCGGCTTCTTTGATCGCTTGAATGCTGTTGATGCCGCGCGCGACTTGCTTGCCGTCGCTGTACAGCGCGTAGCT
>QHPN01000227.1 GCA_003219115.1 Verrucomicrobiota bacterium
CGATTCGCGCGCGGCGCGCGAGCTGATGACATCACGCGAATAATGCGCCGCGACGGGATCGGTCACCGCCCAGCGTTCGACGATCAAGTTGATTCGACGCCAGAGTGGGATGTTGCGGTAATGCGTCGTGGCCAGGTGATCGAGCAGCTTTACCCAAAAGCGCGTTACTGTTTCGTGATAAACATTCACCCCGTGATGTTGGGTGAAGCGTTGCAGTGTTTCCCGCATCCGCACGGTCGCGTCATCGAGCGGCGCTTCGCTCAGGTAAGTTAACGCCACCGCGATATGCGCGCAGTGATGGAACTGCGACGGGGGAATCGTCGCGTCTTCGAAGGCGCGCACCAGCTCGCGCACTTCCTTGTCATTTACGAAATCGCGGACCTTTGGTTGCAATTCTACCCTGCCGGCGCCAAGCGCGTCCAAAGAAACAGGACAACCACAGCGCCGATGACTGACATAATGAACCCGGCCGGATGAAAGGCTGAGCCTGGCTCTGGCTTGGAAAAGAGCCGCCCAATGAATCCACCGACAACGCCGCCACCGATCCCGAGCAGCGTCGTCATGATCAGCCCCATACTTTGTGCGCCCGGCATGACTGCGCGTGCGACCAGACCGACAACGAAACCAACAATGATGTGCCAAATTACATGTACCATAGGTTTTTGCGGTTAGATGCCCACGAGATTACACGGCCGGCAAGATACTGACCATCATTTTTCGCGACTCAGCTGATCGGTTTCTCGCGCTCGCCGCCGTACCACATGTCGAGCTTTTTGCGCGACATGACTCCGCGCGGGCCGTGGAACAGCAAAGAAAGAAGACGACCAAATATTTTCCAACAGGAATACATTCGCAGTTTGCGGCCAGACGTAATCGCCGGTTCCCGCAAGAGCGTGAATTTCCCCAATCGTTTCAGGGCGACCGTGAAAAATACTTCTTCGCCAGCAAAATAGATTTCGTCGAAGCCGCTGACTGTGAAAAAAATCTCGCGCGTGGTGAAGAGGAATGCGCCGGCACCGAGATTGAGGCCGAAATAAAGCGTGCTGAAAACATGAAACATCACTTTGCCCCATGGTGGAATTTCGCCATCGAAGGCGAGACGACCGCTGCCACCAGCAAAACCATCGCGGAGCGCATGGAGAACACCGCGAACATGCTCGAGTCCGATTCGGGTATCGGCATCGACGAAAATAAAGACATCGCCGCGGGCCGCTCTTGCACCGGCATTCCGCGCGGCCGCAATTTGCCGACGGTCGATCGAAATCACACGCGCGCCGAACTGTTGGCCAATCGCTGCGGTTGCGTCGGTCGATCCATCGTTCACCACGACAATCTCGTATTCGTAGCCAGCGGCCGCGGAATGGATCGCGCGAACGGTCCTGGGGAGCTCAGCTTCTTCGTTAAAGGCCGGGACAATGAACGAAATCATGGATCAGCAATTAATCACACCACAGAGGGAACAGAGAGCGCGGAGGTTTTCTTCTTCTTGGAATGTGGATCCTGGGAATGACAGGAACAGACAAGAGCGTAATTCACGCCACCGACGCTTGCTTTTCCAGCTCTACTTCGCTCAAACCTTCGTAGGTTTCTGCGACGATGTGGTCGACTACGGCTTTCATGTCGTGCGTCCGTTCCCAGACGGAGAGCTGGCGATCTGCACCGGTTCCTTCATGCAAAATTCGCTCGATGTGATTCATCTCCCGGCGGCTGCCGAGTTCCACCACTTCGTCGGCGACAAATTCGATAAACTCATGAATGAGACTGCGCGTTTCAGTTTCGCTTTCCTGGCCGAAATCAATTAGCTTTCCGTCGATACCATAGCGGGACGCGCGCCAGCGATTTTCATCGAGCAAACGCCTCCGGTAAATCCGGAAGGTGACATTTTGACGAAGCAGCTTGTGCAACTTCGCAATCAACGCCTGAATCAGGGCGGCGATGGCAAGAGTATCGTCGACACGCGTTTGTGCGTCGCATACCCGCACTTCCAGGGTGTCAAAAAAAGGATGGAGCCGGATATCCCACCAAATTTTCTTGGCGTTGTCGATGCAGCCTGTTTTCACCAGCAGCTTGCAGTAATCGTTGTACTCGGAGAGCGACTCGAACGAATCGGGAATGCCGGTACGCGGAAAGCGCTCGAACACTTTCAGCCGATAACCTTTTAGTCCGGTATCGTGGCCGACCCAGAACGGCGAATTAACCGAGAGCGCGTAAATGTGCGGCAAAAAATAGCGCGCCTGATTCATGACGTGGATGGCGGTTTCGCGATCGGGAATGCCCACATGGACATGCAACCCGAAGATGAGATTCGCCCGGGCCAGCAATTGCATGTCGCGCACAATTTCCTGGTAGCGCTCCCCCTTGGTAATGAGCTGATCGCGCCAATGCGAAAACGGATGCGTGCCGACCGACGCGATCTTGAGTTTGCTGCGCCCGGCCAGCGCGGCGAGACGACTTCGCAGCTCCGTCACATGCGTCCGGGCATCATCGATGTCGCGGCAAATTTCCGTGCCCAGCTCAACCACCGATTGATGCATCTCGGGCTTGATCTGCTCCTTGAGCGTAAATTTGCCGTCCTCCAGAATTTCATGAATGTGCGAGCGCAACTCGCGCGTCTCGGGATCGACGATGGCGAATTCTTCCTCGATGCCGAGGGTGAAGACATGATCTTTGGCGCTCATGGGATGAGAACAATGTCCTAATAACCGCGCGCTGTCATCCCGAGCGAACGCGAGGGACCTCTCATCCGTTCGAGAAGATGATCGTGAGATCCCTCGCGTCCGCTCGGGATGACAGCGCGCGGGATGCAGGTATTTGCTACACCAAAACGTGAACGATGACCTTGTGGAAACCCGTGATCCCAGAAGTAAACGGACGGTTCTCCTCGTACTCCTGCACCTTGTCGTCGCCATCAGTCGCGCGCACCACGAGCGTATAATCGTCGACCTCGTCAGGCTGCCAGTTAAAACTCCAGAGCGCCCAGGTTAGTTTCGTTCCGGGATAATGAATCTTCGCATCATCCCAGTTCTCGCCATCGTCGGAACTGAATTCCACCCGCGAGATGCCGCGGTCGCCGCCGAACGCGATGCCTTTAACCGGCACGCCTTTCGTCGCTTCCGTCAATTTTATCCACATCTCGTTATATGGAACATCGATCCGCGATCGCGTCGGCACGATAAAATTCGGTCCCCAGCCCTGACTTTCATAAAAACCTTTCGCGTTCGCATTTGTTACTTCGATGCGCGTGAGCCATTTCACATGTTTCTCGCCGAAGTAACCGGGGACGATGGCGCGCGCAGGGAAACCGTGCCGGTCCGGTAATTCCACTCCGTTCATCATCAGAGCAACGAGCGTGGTCGGGTTCATCGCTTTCTCGAACGGAACGGTGTCGGTGTAGTTATCGACGCCGTGGAGTCGCACTCTTTCCGCCCCCGGCAATGGAGAAGATGCTTGCAGCAGGTCTGCCATACGAATGCCGCGCCATACCGCGTTACTCATCAGTCCGGCATCGAGCCCATTGCTGATACACATCAAGGTCGTTTCCTGATCAATCAGTTCCATAGTCTTGAAATCCAGAATCCGATAGGTCCGTGGATACCGGACCAGGCCGCTGACTTCGAGATGCCACAGGCCTCCATCCACGCGCGGGTCGACCACATTTTTAGTCACACAGTAGAACTGATCGTTCGGTGTGATCGGCTGGACGCCTTCGCCTTTATATTGGGTGCCATCATAGCTGAAGGTCGCGATTTGAAAGAGCTTGCGCGCAATGGCGGCACCTCCGCCCGCGAGTAAAACGCCGAGCGTTCCAAACAAAAACGCCCGCCGGCCGAGAGTCGGCGAAAATTCAACGCTCGTTGCCGTTTTTGCGTGTTCGCGAGTCGTTAGAAAATCGAAACCAAGGACGAGAACCCGCTCGAAGAGAAGGAAACAAATCGCGAGCCCAAGCAACGTGATCAACCGCGCGGCGTCGATCGGCATTCCGCCGTAATGGGTGCCAAGTACGGGCCAGAGCAGGATTGCGCTGACGATCAACGGCAGCGCGACAAAAATGAGAAAACTCCAGCGATATCGAATATGCTGATGTTTGCGGCGCACGATCCCGTAAATCATTCCGCCAATCGCCCCCACCAGAATTTGACCAAGCATGGAAGAGCCGACGCCGAGTTGCTTCAAATGATTGTAGCCGCCGACGCGGCCCATGATCCAAAAGAACGGCTTTGGCGAGATGAAAACACTGAGGCGATCCCCGAGGATGACAAGGGGCGTGGCAATATCGAACGCCCACGCCAGCAAGAGCATGGCAAAGGTCATGGCGATGCCCGCAACAACGCCGGCGAAGAGACCGCAAAGCAGTGCATTCGATCGGCTCATCGTCGGTGCCAATTATCCAAGCGCAGGCGCTTGGCACAAGCGCCTCGACAAATCTCCCGGGGCAATTGATGAGATGGCACTGGAAGACAGGCATCTTGCCTTTCTCGGACGACAAGCTTCTAGCTTGTCGAGGACAGCGAGCAACGACGGGCAGGATGCCCATCGTCCGAGGTCCGAGCCGGACTGGCGAATGGCTAGAAGCCTAACCTCCAACCGCGATTTTTAGAAATGTCGCTAGGATTCGAAAGCTCGCGAGAAATGTGCCACGCAAAGTTCCGGAGACTTTCGAGACTCCGCCGGTCCGACATCGATGGTCAACCGGGATTTCCAGAATCCGCAAGCCCGCGCGGGCGGCCTTCATCTGCATCTCCAGATTCCAGCCATACGTTTCTTCCCGCATTGCGAGTTTCTCGAGCGCATCGCGCCGAATCGCGCGGAACGGCGACATGTCGGTGTAGCGCACCCCATAAAGTACGCGGATCAAAAATCCGGCCAGATAACCGGCGAATACCTGTTGCGCGTTCATGCTCCCGGGCTCGCGTTTCCCGCGCGTGCGCGAGCCGATGACGAAATCATGTGTGCCATTAATGATTGGTTCAGCCAGTGCCGACATGAATTGCGGCATATCGCTCCCGTCGCCATCGAGAAAGAGAATTAATTCACATTCATCAGAAACCGCGGCCACTCCTGCGGCGCAGGCACGACCGTATCCGCGCGCCGCCGAAATCACTCGCGCGCCTGCGTTTCTGGCTCGTTTCGCCGTTTGATCCGTGCTGCCATTATCAACAACGATCACTTCGCGCGGAATTTTCGTCGCCACTACTTCGCGGACGACTTGCACGATCGGTTCCTCCTCATTCAACGCTGGAATAACAACGGAAATCCACACGTCGACAATTACAAGAGCGACTGTTCACGATCGACTTGCTGAAGGAATTCCAGTCGTGTGCCTGCCGGTACTTCTCCATTGCGGGAGAATGCGATATAAAACTCGCTTCCTGTCGTTGGATAAAACGCCAGTTCCTTGAGCTGAATGAAGCCGAGCTCAAAGAGATCGCGCATCATCAGTCGGAACGAAGTCGGAGTGAAACACCATTCATGAACATCGAGGTAAACCTCGCGCTCGCTCACATCGCGGATCGCCTGTTTCGCCTGCTCCAATGAATGGACAAGTTTGAACTCACCCTTGTCTTTTGCATCCCAGGCGATGCGTCCCTCCCTGCTCACCACCGTTAGAAAATACTCCGCTGCCGTTCCCGCTGGATGAATTTTCGGCGGATTCCGCGCGGCATCGATGACGCGCCCAATGCCCGTAATCGGGCGAAAGTGATCAAAAGAATAACGTTTGTCGGGCACCGCCAGCGAAAGGACGCCACCTTCTTTCAAAAGTGAATCACAATCGTTGAGGAACCCGATCAAATCCGTGGTGTGTTCGAGAACGTGCGAGGCAATGATCCAGTCGTAAACGTGGCGGCGGCCGATCAGTTCGCCATAAGGCCGGCCATCCCAGACGAAATCGACCTCCTCGATGTTTTCCACCGCGATCCCATGCGGCCGGTATTTTTCGATCAGCGCTTCTTTGTCGCAATGGTCGAGCACGTGCACTCGAAATCCCTGTTTCTTTGGCGCAATCGGAGAGCAACCTGCACCAATCTCCAAGCCCAGACCATCGCGCTTGATGTGCGCCAGAATAATTTCCTCCCGAGTCATGATGCGGTCACGCGATGGACAATGCCTTTGTTGCGCAAAATTTCAGCGGCTTCGCTGAAATAATCGCGCACCTCGCTTTGCGAACGAATCCAATCAAGATAACGGCCGAGTCCTTCTTCCAGATCCACCTGCGGAACATAACCCGCAGCCCGGATCCGTTCTGTCCCGCTGATAAGATGCCGCATCTCTCCGGGCCGAAACTCGCCATTGATTTCCGGCGGGATCTTTATTCCGAGCGCATCGGAAACTCGCTGCGCAATTTCGCGCACGCTAACGGCTTTGCCGCTGCCGACATTCACTGGCAGGCCATCGAGCGCATCCGTTTTGGCAGCGAGGAGATTAGCCCGTGCAATATCCTCCACGAATGAAAGATCGCGGGTTTGTTCTCCATCTTCGTAAAACACCGGCGGCAGACTGTTGAGTAAACGCGTGCAAAAAATTGCGATCACGCCGGTGTAGGGATTGAAGATCGACTGTCGCGGCCCGTAAGTGCAGGAATAACGGAGCGCGACTGTCGGGATGCCGACCTGTTTTCCCCAAAGCAGCACCAATTTCTCCTGGTCAACCTTGGTTAAGCCATAAACCGTTTTCTTCCGGCGTCGGCACGCTCGTAGTCGGCTCATTGCAGATCGGGCACCGCACCGACCAATCACCGCGTTGCAATTGTTTCACCGGTCGCACCCTGGGAAAAACGAGACCGTGTTTCGCGCACTCACCCGCGCCTTCGCTGTAAACTGCTTGTGAACTGGCAACGATCACCTTTTGGACCGGCAGATTTTTTTCGCGAATGATTTCGAGCATTTGCGCCGTGCCGAGCGAGTTCACGTGCACATACTTCGCCATCTCTGGCATGTAACCCCCATACGCCGCCTGATGAAAAATTACGTCGATATCTCGCAGCGCGTTCTCAATGGTCCCGCGATCACGCAGATCGCCTTGTACGAATTCGGCATCTCGATTGATCCACGCTGGTTTCCCTCGCTTGTGGGTATTTGGTTCCAGATTGTCGAGGATTCGCACCCACCATCCTTCGCGCACCAGGAAATCAGTGACATGTGAACCGATCAGGCCCGCTCCACCGGTGACCAAAGCGCGTTCCTGCTTTTTCATCGCCTCCTTTTATTCAACCAGCTCCGCCAAATATTGCCTTGTCATCCCGAGCAAAGCCAGG
>QHPN01000084.1 GCA_003219115.1 Verrucomicrobiota bacterium
TTCGTTATCTCATGTCCGCCAACGGACGGATTCGCCGTGGCGAACTCTGGGTCGCTTGCCGCGCCGGAGTTCGACGAAGGCGGGCCCGTCGCGTCGGAGCCCTGCGGAGTTGGGTGCTCGTGATGACAGTGGATGGATCCTTGAATTTTTTCTTGGGCCAGGATTCGAATCTCCATTTCAAGGTTTCTCGGTAACAACAATCGTATCAATAACCACATGATTGTGATAAGCACGAAAGCGCCGAAAACTTCCGCGAGCACAAATTGCCACCCCATCAAAACCCAGAGCACCGCCCCCAGCTCGATCACCAGATTGGTCGAAGCGAACATGAAAGCCAGCGCCGGGACCAGCGCGGCGCCTTGTTGAATCGCGCTCCGCGCCGCCGCTACTGCAGCATAAGAGCAGGAACTGCTGGCCGCGCCCAGTCCAGTCGCAATCGCAACCGATTTTAGATTCGTCCGCCCAAACGCGCGGGTCATTTTTTCTTTGCTGACGAAAACCTGAAGCACGCCTGAAATGGTGAACCCCAGCACGAGCGCCCAGAATGTCGCCCATAGCATCGCCAGTGCGTGATACAAACTGAGCGAAAGCCAATCCATCACCGCCATGGTCGCTGGTCTGCGCTTGCTTTTCCAACTCGATCGTTTACCAATTGCGCCGGCAATGGAGTTTGCCATCCCTCGTTTGGGAAAACTGCGCTGACTGTTTTCAGAGCTGATAACTCCTGATGCGCGGAGACGCGTCAGGAATTTTCTCATGTTCAGCTATTTTGTTGTGGCAATTGGTGGGGCGCTCGGCTCGGTTGGCCGTTTCTGGCTCTCGGGCGCGGTTGCGCAAAAGTTTGGCGAAACATTTCCCGCGGGCACTTTGCTGGTAAACATCAGTGGCTCGTTGATTATCGGTTTTTTTGCCGCGCTCACCGGCCCCGATGGTCGCATTTGGTCGAGTCCGAGTTTCCGCCAGTTTTTTATGATCGGCGTGCTCGGGGGTTACACCACATTTTCTTCTTTCGCCTTGCAAACACTCTCTCTCGCCCGTGACGGCGAATGGCTCTTCGCGGCGCTCAACGCGATCGGATCATTTGTGCTTTGTCTGTTCGCAGTGTGGCTCGGCGATTATCTCGCGGTGTTACTCAATCAACGTTAGCTTTTTTGAATATGGAAGTTCCACGTGATTCAATGTTGTTGCGCATTTTCATCGGCGAAAGCGATCGCTGGAATCACAAACCTCTTTATGAAGCGATCGTTTTGAAAGCGCGCGAAATGCATCTCGGTGGCGCGACCGTTCTGCGCGGTCCAATGGGTTTTGGGAAATCGAGTCGGATGCACACCGCAAAAATTCTGCGGCTCTCGATGGATTTGCCGATCGTCATTGAAATCGTGGATAGCGAAGAGAAGATCAACGCATTTCTTCCTGCGTTGGAAGAGATGATGAGCGGTGGAATGGTGACGCTGGAGCGTGTGCAGGTGATCGAATATCGCCACGCGGAGCGAAAAGAATAAATTCAAAACCGGGGGACGCAGGCACGCGTCTCGCGCGTTGGCGATGGCGTCCCGCTATCGCGGACTTTTCTAGTGCATTGAATTACGTCTGTGGTGTCATGCTCAGAAAAGATTGTTTCGGCGTGACGCCGAAACCAACACGCGAGACGCGTGCGCTACCCGGAAGATACCGCCGGCGAGCCTGTTTACTCTTCAATGACGATCATCGCCACGGCGTGATGCTCGGTATGACTCAGACTGATCCAGGCGGACTTCATCACGCGCTCCTGGGCGAGGGCGTGAGCTCCGCCGTGAAGGACCAGGAACGGCTCGCCGCTTTCTTTCTTGTGCACATCGATGTCGCGCCAGCCCATCGCTTTCCCAATGCCAGTACCGAATGCTTTCGACACAGCTTCTTTTGCCGCGAACCGCGCCGCGAAATGGCGCGCCGGAAATTTCATCGACTGGCAATAGGCGATCTCGCCCTCGGTGAATACCCGCTTCATGAAACGTTGACCGAATCGATCGAGCGAGTGCTGAATGCGCTCGACCTCCACTAGATCCACACCAATGCCAAGCACGCTCATGACAAATTCTTCGTCTGGGGAGCGTACGCGCCTCGCGTGCTCATTGCGGCGCCTCGCCGCAATGCTTCGAAAGGAAAAGTTAGCGATGGCGAGGACGCCATCGCCAGCACACGAGACGCGTGTCCTCCCCAGATCCTAAACACGCTCACCCGTTGTAATTCTCCATCAGCGCCAGCATCTCGCGGACGGCGTTCTCCCAGCCCACAAAAACCGCGCGCGACACGATGGCGTGCCCGATGTTGAGCTCGGCGAGGTGCGGAATTTTGTGAATGAGCGCGATGTTTTGATAATTGATTCCATGCCCGGCGTTGACCTGTAGTTTTGCCGCAAACGCGTGCTTCGCGCATTGACACAGCCGATCCAGTTCCTGCGCCTCGACTTTCTCTGTGAACGCGTTTGCCAATCTGCCGGTGTGCAATTCAATCATTTCTGCGCCGAGCGCGGTGGCACAGTCGATTTGTTTTTCGTCAGGATCAATGAACAGACTGACCCGGATTCCATTGGCATGCAGCCGCTGGATGGTGTTGAACAACTCCCGGCGGTTGGCAATGGCATCAAGCCCGCCTTCGGTCGTGACCTCGGCCCGTTTCTCAGGAACCAGACAGACTTCGTCAGGCCGAATCCGAATCGCGCAATCCAAGATGTCGGCCGTATTGCCCATCTCAAAATTGAGCTTGGTCATGATGTTGGCCCGCAATCGCTCCATGTCGCGATCTTGAATATGGCGTCGATCGCTTCGCAAATGTGCGGTAATGCCATGGGCGCCGGCACGCTCGCAAATGGAGGCCGCCGCGACCGGATCGGGCTCGGCGTTTTTTGAATCAGGCATGGTGGCATAGCGCGCCTGCCGCAGCGTGGCGATGTGATCGATGTTAACTCCGAGGTGTAATCTTCCCATGGGCAAACGACCTATCGCACAAAGATCGCAAAGGACACAACGTTGGCATTCTTCTGCGGTGGCACGCGTGTCGCGTGCTTATTTCCATTTTGTCTGCAGCCGGCACGGCTGCCAACACAGGAAGCATTCTGGTCTTGAAATTTCTTCAAATTTTTCGCGCGGAATTTAAAACTCAACCGTCTAGGCTTTGATCGCACCAATGGAGCCCGCCGATCATGAGATGTATCGCGCTGCCATTCACGGCGACACCGAAGCTTTTGAACTGGTCATTCGGAAAATGAGTCGTCCACTTTTCGCCATCGCCTTCGGCGCGTTGCAGAATCGCGAGGAAGCGGAGGACGCGGTACAGGACGCGTTGGTCAAAGCGTGGAAGTCACGCTGGCACGTCCGCAATTCAGAAAAATTTCCCGCTTGGATCTCAACCATCGTGCGGAATCGCGCGCACGACATTTTGATGCGCCGCCGCACCGTTCCTTTGGAGGAGCAGTTCAACGAAATCACCAGCACGCAGGCGCAATTCTGGCTTGCCGACGCCGAGCGTTATCAACAGGTGCATGCCGCCCTCGCCACGTTGCTCGAACTGCATCGCGAACGACCGAGCGGGGCGCTGGCGCACTGACGTGGAGCATCCGCATGATTGGTGTCGCGCTGGCGTTTCTCGCACCCTGGATCATCGCGCTCACGGCGTTCATTGGTATCGGTGCGCGGGATCCGCCGTTCGCGCCGCCATCGCCAGCAATGATGCAGCGTGTTTGCCGCGGCCAATAACCCCGGCTACAACGATTATAGGGCAAGCGCGCCGCTTGCCAGCGTGCTCCAAGGCCACTTATCACTCCTTGCTCGAAATGTTTATGGGTCGTAAAATAATTCAGGCGCGCAGTGCGCATTGAGGATACTCCCATGAGCATTCAACCCTTCAGTCGAACCAACAAGGCGGTGCAATCGCTGCCGAAACATCTGCTGCAATTCGCGGTCGATCAACGCCACGAAGAATACACCTCGGTCGATCACGCGGTCTGGCGGTTCATCATGCGGCAGAACATTTTTTTCCTGAAGGAATATGCTCACAAAGTCTATTTCCAGGGACTGCTCAACACCGGCATTTCCTTCGAGCGCATTCCGCGAATCGAGGAGATGAATGATATTCTCGGCAAGATCGATTGGGGCGCGGTGGCGGTGGACGGTTTTATTCCGCCGGCCGCGTTCATGGAATTTCAAGCCTACAAGGTTCTGGTGATCGCGTGCGACATGCGCCAGATCCATCATATCGAATACACGCCGGCACCCGACATCGTGCACGAGGCAGCGGGACACGCGCCGATTATTGTCGATCGCGAGTACTCAAACTACCTGCAGCGGTTCGGCGAAGTGGGTGCGAAAGCGATGCAATCGCGCAAGGACTTCGAGCTTTACCAGGCGATCCGGCACCTTTCGATTTTGAAGGAATTGCCGAACTCCGATCCGAAAGAAGTCGAGGAAGCGACCCGGGAAGTGGAACGCCGGCAAAAAAACTTGGGCGAACCATCAGAAATGGCGCTGCTCTCGCGTTTGCATTGGTGGACGGTTGAATATGGACTAATCGGCACCCTCGAGAACCCGAAAATCTATGGCGCCGGCCTGCTTTCCTCCATTGGCGAATCGGTTTCGTGTCTGGAACCCAAGGTGAAGAAAATCTGGTATTCGATTGACGCGCAGAATCAGCCATTCGACATCACCACGCGCCAGCCACAACTCTTCGTCTGCCGCGATTTTCAACATCTGCGCGACGTGCTCGAGGAATTTGCCAACACCATGGCTTACCGGGTCGGTGGGCTGGAAGGGATCAAGAAGGCGATAGAATGCAATAATATCGCGACCTGCGAATATTCATCAGGGTTGCAGGTCACGGGCGTCTTCAGCGAGGTCCTGACGGATCAAAACAAGCAACCGATTTATCTCAAATCGAAGAGCGCGACTGCTCTCGCCTTCCGCAATAAAGAACTGCCAGGCCATGGCAAGGACCGCCACGCCGACGGTTTTGGCGCGCCGATTGGTCGGTGGCGGAATGTTAATGTCGCACCGGAAAACCTTTCGAACGATCAGTTGCACAGCATTGGCATCGTCGAAGGAAAGAAAGTGACAGTTGAATTTGAAAGTGGAGTAAAGGTATCAGGTCGCGTCGAAAAAATTGTTTGGCAGGATGGCAAATTACTGTTGATCACCTTCTCCAACTGCAGTGCGAAACATGCCGACCGCGTTTTGTTCGATCCGGCATGGGGCGAATTCGACATGGCGGTGGGCGAACGGATCAGCTCGGTATTCAATGGCGCTGCGGACAAAGACGCATTTCTGGAAGTCGCGCTCGTGCCGAAGGAACGCACGATCAAAGTGCCGTCCGACGCGAAGCGGAAGAAGCTGGAGAATCTTTACCAGCAGGTGCGTGATATTCGCGAACGCAAAATGGGTTACGAGAGACTGGGAGAAATTTGGGAGACCCAACAGGCCCAGCATCCTGACGACTGGCTGCTCTCGATGGAGATTTTCGAGATCCTTGATGATTCTGGGCAGCAGCCGGAACTGAAGGAACGGATTGCCAAATTTCTCAAGCAGGTCGCGGCGACTAACAAGGATAAACAGACTCTGGTCGATTGGGGCTTCCGGCTGGTGGAATATCATAAGATGCCGGAGTATCGCGCGATTCACGAACGCGCTGCGGCTGCGCACTAGGCGGAATGTTGGAAACCCTATTCTAGCCCCCTGCCAGTGGACAAATGAACGATTTTTTTGGCGAGATACCGTTAGAACCAGAGTGCAATTCCTCCTACTGGGCGAAAACTGAGGTGAGGCAAGTTTTGAACAGTTTGCCAGACTGCCGCATCTAAAGGGCCAGATCTCCTTTGGTCATACCGTCAACGTTCGCCTCCCCTATGGGCAATTTGCATTTCAACCGTGCCGTTTCATCTTCTCGAACTTTGGGATGAAACGTCTTCTCGTTGGGATAATCCTGCTTTTTGCGAGCGCCGAGCTTTTCGCGCAGCAAAATACTCCACCGTTGCAACAGCAAGATGCGACGCCACCAGTGGCGCCGCAGCAAAACACGCCACCATTACCGCCACCGCCGGATGAAGGTGCGCCGCCGCTGAGACCGACTGCGACTCCCCCACCTGTCGCTCCGATTGTGGTGGCGGCTCCGAAACAGCCGAACGGCAAAATTCAGAAAAGTCTCGTTCGCATTACCTCGACCGAGGTTGAACCTGATTATCGCGCGCCTTGGAACACCGGTGCGATTGGTCGCGGGGTCGGTGCCGGTTTTGTGATCGACGGCCCGCGGATTATGACCAACGCGCATGTCGTGAGCAACACACGGTATCTCACGGTCGAGCGTGAGGGCGATCCTAATAAGTATCCCGCGCGCGTTCTGTTTGTCGCGCATGATTGCGATCTCGCTCTCATTACCGTCGATTCACCGGAGTTTTTCAAAAACATGGTCCCGCTCGGTCTCGGCGGCATTCCAGAGCTTGAATCAACCGTCTCAGCGTATGGTTACCCAATTGGTGGCGAACGCATGTCCGTCACGACTGGAATTGTTTCGCGAATTGATTTCCAACTTTACACTCATTCATCGATCGACTCGCACCTCGCCATCCAAATCAGCGCGCAAATTAATCCCGGGAATAGTGGCGGGCCGGTCATGCAAAACGGCAAGGTAGTGGGCGTCGCGTTTCAAGGTTACAGCGGCGATATCGCACAAGGCGTCGCCTACATGATTCCCACGCCCGTGATTCGCCGCTTCCTCACCGACATCAAGGACAACCGTTATGATAAATATGTCGATCTCGGCTTGACCTACAGCAAACTACAAAACCCGGCTCAGCGTCGCTACCTTGGATTACCCGATGATGGACGCGGTGTCATGGTCGACACCGTGATAGAAGCGGGTCCGGCGGGAAAGGCTCTCAAGCAAGGCGATGTCCTGCTTTCCATTGATGATCACGCGATTGCCAGCGACGCGTTTGTCGAGCTCGAAGGTGAGCGAGTAGAAATGCCTGAAGTAGTCGAACGCAAATTTAAGGGTGACAAGGTGAAGTTCGAAATCCTGCGCGACCGGAAGCCGATGACGCTGAGGATCGAGCTGAACACGGTCTGGCCGTATCAAATGCAGGCTCATCATTACGATACCCGGCCGCGTTATGTCGTTTACGGCGGCTTGATCTTTCAGCCTTTGTCGCTCGACCTTCTTGATGCCTATCAGACAGGCGATCCGCGCGTTCGCCATTACTTCGACTACTTCATCCTGGAACAAATCTATCTTCAGCATCCGGACGTCATTGTGCTGACGAACATTCTTCCGGATCCGACGAATACTTATCTTGCTGCTTATCGCTCCAGCATTGTTGATGAAGTAAATGGCAAAAAGATGACCACTCTAAACGACCTGGCGCAGGCGTTCGCCGAAGCCCCGGATCGTTTTGTGATCAAGATGATAGGTGGAGGCCCCCCGCTGGTGCTCGACCGCAAAGAAGTAGAAAGCGCGCGGGAACGAATCCGGACGCGCTATAATGTGATTGCAGAGCAAAACCTCAATGAGCAGCCGGTGTCGGCGCAGGTGAGCGCAAAATCGGAGGAACCACATTCTTAGATATGCAGATCAGAGTCGCATTTTTTCTTGTTTTTCTTCTGCTTGGCGTAAGCCCGACAGTTTGGGCGAAGAAAGAATCGACCACTAAAGCAGTGCAACCGCGCCAACTCTCGCTTCTGCGTGTCAATGTCACCGGTCAGGGATACGATTATTTTCGGCCGTGGCAAAAGCGCGCACCCTTCTCTAAGCGCGCATTGGGCGCCGTTCTTTCGCAGGGCAGAGTTCTAGTTACCGCCGATTTGGTTGCTAACCAGAATTATGTGGAACTGGAACGTGCCGAGTCGGGCGAAAAGATGGCAGCATCAGTTGAAGTGGTAGATTACGAAGCGAACCTCGCGCTGCTGCAACCGCAGGACAAAAAGTTTCTCGACGGGCTCTCTCCTTTGGAGCTGGCGAGCGATACCGCGGTAGGCGATCGGGTTGCCGCGCTCCAGCTTGAACAAACGGGAGCGCTCGTAGTGACCGATGGGCTGGTTACCGCAGTTCAGGTCATGCATTATCCGGTCGAGGTTGGTCAATTCCTGACCTACCGCCTGAGTATTGCCCTTCAGTATCGCGACAACAGCTACACCGTGCCCTTGGTGAAGAATAATAAGCTGGCTGGTCTTCTCCTTCGTTATGATCCGCGCTCGCAATTAATGGACGCAATTCCCGCTCCCGTTATCGCGCACTTCCTCAAGGATGCGGCCAAGCCAAACTACAGCGGCTTTCCTACCGTCGGATTCGACTATTTCCCAACGCGCGACCCGCAGTTGCGCAAATATGCAGGCGAAACCGGCAATGGAGGTGGCGTCTATGTTACCGACATTGAGCCGGGCACGCCCGTTGAGAAAGCAGGACTACAGGAAGGCGACATCATCACTGCCATTGGCAACTTCGATCTCGATCAGAACGGCAACTACGTCGATCCAATTTATAAGAAGCTTGACTTCACCAATCTCCTGACCACGCGTGTTTATTCCGGCGACAAGGTGCCGCTGAAAATTCATCGTCAGGGCAAACCGATGCAGCTCGACGTAACGATGGAACATCGCACGCCGGATGAATACGTCATCTCGCCCTACTCGCGGGATGAAGCGCCAAAGTATTACATTCTAGGTGGATTGATTTTTCAGGAGTTAACCCGGCAGTACTTGCGAGAATGGGGACCGAACTGGTTGAAGGAAGCGCCCCAAAGATTCGTTTATCTCGACCGTTTTCAGTGGGAACTATTTCCCGAAGGGCACCGTCGTGTTGTTATCCTTAGTCAGATTCTTCCGGTGAATGGAACTATCGGCTACGAAGACTTCGGATACCTCACGGTTACGAAAGTGAACGGCAAAGATGTTCACTCGCTTAATGATCTGGCCGAAGCCGTGAAACATCCCATCGATGGTTTCGATCGGATTGAGACGGAGGAAGATCCGAAAGTCATTCCACTGGATGTCGCCCAAGCTCAGGCCGACGAACCAACCCTTCGCGAAAACTACGGCATCTCGGCGCTCCAGCGGCTCAAGTAAGACGACTTGTAGCGGACCAAGATCGCAAAAAGTGAGGCCTGACGCCGCCCAAATGTTTGGGACGCGACAGCGCGTGTCCCCCCGGACAGACCTTTACCGCCGCAGAAAAGCGCTCACCTCGCTGGTGTAGGTGCTGAAGGGATCGCTCATGACCAGAATGTCCTGCGGTCCGGAGGCGATCGAATCCCAGTTGATGACGTAGGGGATGTCGGAATCGCGAAAGTAGGCGACGGCCTGTGATCGGCCGGCGGCTCTGGAATTCGCCGGCGGTTGATAACTGGCGTTCTTAATCCGAACGCTTTGGTTCCAATCGGTAATCCGCTTTCCCGCTTTTACCTGAAAGAAGAGCCCGCGTGCCGGATCGATGTTGTGATACTCCAGATCGAGACTGAGTAACCATGGATCGTCCCACTCCAGGGACTCGGCTTCGGAAAATTTCTGCAGTAACCATCGCTTCGTGAGCCAATCAACGCCGCCGATGAGCGCGTCCAAATTAGTCGCGAAAGAATCGAGAACGAAACTCCAGCTCTCGAGTAACCAATCAATCTCGGCGTCGCGTCCCTGCAAGTATTTTGCTGCGGCATCGAGGAAACGCCATTGGATATCGAGAGCGCCAGCCGTTCTGCCGTTTTCCAGTTCCACCAGCCATGGACCATCGGGTTGATGCGAAACTTCGCGTGTCGCCACCACGGCATCCTGCAAAATCAAACCGCGCGGGAATTTGTCTTCTTCCAGCAATGTCAGGATGCACGCGGTGGTTCCCACTTTCAATGCGGTCGCGAAAGGGCTCATGTTCGAGTCGCCAATCAACAAATGTAAGCGTCGGAACTTCCGATAATCGGCCAAAGGCTCGTCGCGGGCATTAATGATGGCGCGATTAAATTGCACCCACTGGTAGATGTCGTTCACGATGTGATCGGCGCGCTGGCTGATCTGGAAACGGACGGGCGTGGCGCTAGGCGGCAGATCAAAATCAAAAGCGAGCGGATGGGCCTGTCCGATGCGTCCCGCGCCCGTATAAATCTGGCGAGTTGCCAGAAAACAAAGCAGCGTTCCCAACACCGGAGGAGTGAACTGAGTTTCGCGCCGCATCAAATAGTTCTCGTGACAACCGAAGGTCGCGCCTGTGTAGTGATCGATGTTGTTCTTAATAAAAGAAACGCGATTGCACGCCTGCATCTCGCGCAGCGCGCCGAGAAGCAAAGCGTCACCCGCAAGATCGTAAATAACAGCATCGCGTAAACGTACGCATTCCGGCGAGGCATATTCGATATGTCCCATATCGAGATAAAGGCGCCCGCCATTTAACAAGAACCCGCCATTACCGGGGGGTTCTTCGTAGTCGCGATAATGCAGGTCGAGCGCGCCGGCGCGCGCCTGCCTGAAAATGTAGTTCTTGGTCCGCGCCGGCCAGGCTTCGGTCGAGAGCTCAGCATCATGGACGAGAGCGCCATATTCCGTTTCAAGACCGACTACCCGATTCACAAGGCGAACATCCCTCATTAAGGAGCACGGACAAGCGCTAACCAGCATGCCATCTGCTCGATGGAGGGGCGTGCAACTGACTCTCGCCCGAACGGCATCTTTCCCGATCAATCGGCAGGAACTAGGGTGGTTGGGCGAAACGGTCGCGACAAAGACGGCACTCGTCCGAATCATTGCTGTCCTGCTGGCGATGCTACACGCGGCCCTTGCAATCCACTGCCGCAATGGAAAAATCCCCGACCTTTGATGAGCCACCCATCTCACCGCCGGCTATAGCTATTGGTTGAAGAACGATTACCGTCTTGATCCGGAAAACGGGAATTGGCCTGCGCGCTGGGTGGCACTGCCGCTCCTGTGGTCGCGCCCTGCATTTCCGGAAAATGCGGCGTGGAACCGGGGGAGACGTTGGCCGGGTCAGCGAGGTTTTCCTATATTGCGGCGGCAATGATTTCGACCGGGTGGTGCTGCAAGGACGCAGCATAATGACAATTCTTGGCGCCGGTTTGTGTTTGTTGATCTTCTTTTGTTCGAATCGGCTATTTCGCCTCTTCGGTGGATTAATCTCCGAGCTTCTTGCGGTCTTTGATCCGAATTTGCTCGCGCATTCGGCGCTTGTTACTTCGGATGTCACTGCGGCGTTCTTCTTTACCGCCGCCGCGTGGAGTTACTCACGCCTGCTTCGTTTCTTGAACGCGGGTTGGTTCGTGATCACGGCACTGCTGGTCTGGCCTGTTTCTCGCCAAGATGTCGGCTGCTGCGTTTCTGCTTGTCGCCGGCATTTTGGTGGTTGTGCAGCTTGCTTCGCGTGAGTCCATTACGCTTCGTGTCCCGGCGTTTGAGCAAAGAATCACGGGGTTCTGGCGAAAGCTAATTGTCGTCGGTGGAGCGACTGCTGCGTTGCTTGCAGTTGTCGTGCTTGCGATCTGGACGTCTTTTACATTTAGCTCTTTTCCCTTCCCGCAAAATACACCCGCGAGGGACGTTTGGAACGCTCGCTGGAACGCTTGCCTAAGCGATCGCACCGCGTTTGAAAACGTGGTTGGGTTCGCGTGCGATCACAAACTACTTCCTCGAAGCCTATCTCTATGGGTTCGCTTTCACCAATAAAAGCGCGATGTTTCGGCCGGCGTTCCTCGATGGCGAGTGGAGTAACACCGGATTTCCCCTCGTTCTTTCCGCGGGCGTTTCTCTATAAAACTCCGATCCGTGTCCTGCTTCTATTGATGGCGATCGGCATTGCCGGGTTTTTGCGGTGGAGAAATGCGTGGAAGGACGGGAGGATCAAAACCATCGGCCGCGATCTCGCGAAACTCTCGCCGGTTTGGACGCTGATTCTGGTTTACTCGGCTTTTTCTTTAACGAGTCACTTGAATATCGGGCATCGTCATTTGCTGCCGATTTATCCTGCTCTTTTCATCGCATGTGGAGCGTGTGCGTATTTCTTTCGCACAAGATCAACCATGATGTTTTCGCTGGCGCCATGCTCTGCTGGCAAATTGCGGAACATCTTTCGTGCGTCGGGATTACCTCGCCTATTTTAACCAGGTCGCCGCGGGACCGAAGAATGGATATAAACATCTGGTCGATAGCTCGCTCGACTGGGGACAGGATCTTCCAGCCCTGAGAAGTTGGCTTGCTCAGAATCCGGACCGCTTCGGCACTGGCCAACGGTATCTTGCCTATTTCGGTACAGCTTTGCCCGAGTGGTATGGAATTAAGGCGACATCATTGCCGTGTGATCGTTCCGCCCCGAAATTAGCCGCTGGAGCCCGGAACTTACTGTATCAGTGCCACAGTACTTCAACAGGTCTATTCCTTTCGACACGGAAAATGGACACGCCAATACGAATCCGATTATCACCAGGTGCTGGCCCGATCGATCGATGAATCTGACCTAGCCAATAAGGAATCACCAACACATAATCAAGATTTATAGCGCCTGCGTTTTGCCCGCCTGTGCGCGTACCTTCGCCACCGCGATCCGATCGCGAACGTGGGAAATTCGATCCTGATTTTTCAACTTAGCCAACGAGAACTGGATCAGCTCTCTATGGTCCCCCGGCCGATTTGGTGCCTTAGTGGCTTGTCGCTGTAGCGTGCGCTGTCTTTAGCGGAATTTCGAAAATAGTTGTGTGCTGGCGACAGCGCACACGACAGGGTTGGTGGCGCGGGTAACGGCGCAATAGAAACTTGAGGGTGTTCCTCGAATCCTTAAAATAGATAGGCGATGAATCAGCTGGGCATTCGCAGTCCATCGGCCAAGATTGGCGGTATCGTCTATTTCGGACGCATGCTCGACAAAATTCGGTTACATGACAAAAATGAATTACCCACCGATTACCAGGCAAATCTCGGCCGGGGTTTCGATGAGTTCTGCATCAAATTTTTGGATGTGCAGTACCACGATGTTGTCAGACGAGTACGGGAAGGCGGGACTGAGGAGGAAATTCTGTGGTGGTGTTTCGATAAGGGTCGACGTCCGACCGATACCGAGATTTACGTCTGGAACGAGTTTATGCGGAAACGGGGTTGGAACGACGAAATCACTGAAACCCTGAACCGCCGAAAAAAGGAAGCGGGCCTGGCCGGCCGTTCCGAGATCGATACGATGTTCGCTTTCATCGACGCAGACGAAGGGCGCTCGCCGTCCGCGAGCTATTCGTAGCACAGCCATCCCGGCTGTGGGGCCAACGGGCATGTTGCCCGTTGATTTGCGCTCATCATTTTGAGCGACTTGTCGTAAAACGTTGCCGGTCACAGACCAGGCGGGATCGCGCGTTCAGCACCATGATTTGGTATCTACAAATCTGCGACGGGCAAGATCCCCATTGGCCCCACAGACAAGATGTCGTGCTACTGCTTCGCCGGCGCCGTGTTGCGATTTGGCGGCAGCGGCGGTGTCATTCGCCAATCGATAAATTTCCAGACCGCCAGCACGAGCAACGCCGTGATGATCGCCGCGACCAACTGCCGGGTCGACGTCAAACTACTCCGAGAGGGTATCGATCCGCTCCGCCAGCCCAAAGTCGAGATCAGTCAGGCCGCCTTTGCTGTGGGTCGTAAGCACCAGTCGCACCTTGTTAAATCGAATGTCGATATCAGGATGGTGCTCTTCTTCCTCTGCCACTTCAGCGACGGCGTTCACAAAATCGATCGCGTCGGTAAAATCGTCGAATTCGAACGTGCGCTCGATATGCTTTTTCTCCAGCTCCCACTCGGGCACTTTTTTCAACCGAATTTTTGCTTCATCGGCCTTGATCAAATCCGCCATATCGGCAGAACGAGTAACACCCGAAATTTGTTTTGCAAACGGCGATTGTTGCCGGTCCAAAAATCAGGCCTGTGGCCGGGGCAGGCTCAGGATTTTGCGCAGATTCCTTTCCGAATCAAAGAGTTCTACCGCGACGGCCCGCGATTGCCGGGAAAGTCGCGGCCAATCTGCGATTACTTCGTTCACTGCCGCGCAGGCCGATTCCAAATCATTAACGAAGCGAAAGCCGCTTTCGCGCGGGAGATATTTTGCCGCCCCAGTTTCCTCGGTAATGACGGGGCGGCCCATCGCCAAAAACATGGCGGCACGGTCGCTCATCCAGCCGGTTTGCCACGCAACATCAACGCCTTTAATCGCAGTGAATTCCGCCGCGGCGGACGCAAGATAATGTCGATACCGCGCCGAAGTTTTCGCCACTCGATGCGGATCGACCACATGCCAGCCGCGCTCGCTCAGGCGCGTTCGCTCCGCGTCGTCCCGACCGAGATTCATTGCAAGCTCGAATCGCGTCTTCTTGGTGTGCGCAGGCAGATCGAGATATTTCTCAAAAGCTACCTTCTTTGAAAGATCAGGGAACTCACCGTTCACCTCGACGGCGCCGCCCCAATACCATTGGCCAATCGTAGTGAACTTGAGGTGCGTCGGCTGGCGCTGCGGTTGAATGAACTCCGTGTCAACCAATGGGAAAAATGTTTGCCACCTGATCTGCGATCGTGGCAAGCAACAATCCGATCTCCCCGCATTCAATCCGATCGTCCAAAATTCGTGGTGATATGACTGGCCCATTTCCATCTTTGTCATCCAGTAAAAAATTTCGCTCGGATCGAGGTCGCAAAAGATTCGACGCTCGAATTGCAAGAGGAGCGGTGGATGGACCGAGTAACTGAGATTCAGCAGCGTATTTGGGCCAGCCAGCCGTTCGCGCAAATCGCTTCCTGGGAGGCCAAAGCAGCGCATCTTGTCGAGATCCTGGGCATCTCCGGCCCGCGGCTGATATAACAGACAATAATTTTCGGCGAGCCCATAAAACCGGAGTTGCGCCGCAAAATTTTTGATCGCAGCCCGGTCTACCATTTCGTTACCGCTGCCGGGAAGAATTTCCAGCCAGATGGCGTCGAGCTGGAGTCTCTTTAATCCAAACATCCACTGGAGCGGAACTGAGAATACGCCCCCGCCCTCGCGATATTTCGCGGCGAAGCCGCAGCCCAGGAAAATCGTCACGGGCGAAGATCACCGGATTTTGCGGAGAATGCGACCGCGTAGTTAGAGATGCCGTCGGATTTGTGCTGTTTGAATTTGTGGCCCGGGGTTGCCGTTGGCCGTTTAGATAACCTGATTCGACACATCCGGTTGCGAATGTTTCTACGCACGGAGCGATAAATTAAGCGCACAACTATCTCCCCGTTGCCCGGATGGAATAGGCGCTGCGCTGTGTGCCGATCCGGCCCGGAGCGTCCAAACATTTGGGGACACGGCAGCGCGTCCCTCCAACTTAGGTAGCCTTTGGCAGAAGCCGCGAAATCAAAATCAGCAACGCGACCACGACAATCCCAAGCACTCCCCAAAAAATGTAGCGCGCAGACCCGGTCAGAGTTTCTGTCACCCGTTCCGATTTAAGAATTTCCTGAGACCCGAGTGCAGCTGGCGTCCGCTCTGAGCGCAGCAATTGCGCGGCAACCAGCTTGGCATCGTATCGCGGTGAGGCCGCTTCTTCGTTGCCGTAGTAAAGCGTGACTGATTGCGATTTCGGCGAGGCAAAAATAATCCGCGTTACCGGATAGTATCCGCGAAAATCATGTAGCTCGATTGGCGGATTATCGCCGTTGTCAGTTTCGATTAAGACCGTGTCCGTCTTCGGTAGAGCTGCAAAAGAAACCGCGAGCTGCCCGGCTGGTTGATTCGGCACTCGACGCCATGTGGTCTGCGCCAGTTCATGTGGGTACTGGTCACCCCGTTCATCGGTCAATTCTTCCCAGAGCCGAAATGTCCGCTCAAACAAACCGGAAGCCGAAGCGCAAGTAACGCGCGTCAGCGGTAGGGCGGCTTGCGGCAGCTTCAGTTTCCAGCGCGAGAATGTCGGACGTTTGGGATCATTCGCGATCCCGGGATTGAGGGAAACAGTTCGCTCGATCGAGGTGCATTCGATCAAATATGGCAACTGCGCGTTTTCGCTAACGACACGGAGATCACGAAAATCCGGAGCCGCTCGGGCCAGGATATCCGGATCGAGTTCGATTTGTTGTGCTCCCGGCTGCGCAATTTGAATCGGTTTGCGGAATTTCCATGGTGCGACGTCGATCTTTGCGCCAGTGGCGAAATCCTGCGGGAGATTTGCCGCCGGATTGTAGCCGGGATTCTGTGCCGGGAGACTCAGTTGCCCCTGGGTGGTGCCGGCTTGTCGCAATTGATCACCCAGGTGACTCAGATCATAGCGTGGCAACTCGCACTGACTATTCCCTGAAAGCAGACTGTAAGCACCCGGCGTCGCCGCGAAAAAAATGAGACGCGTTATTCGCCGGTCTGCGCGAACCTCGGAAACGAGCAGCGGCGGACTATCGCCGTTGTCGATCAACAGGACCAGCTCACGTCCGAAAATTTGTTTATCGATCGGAAGGTCAAGATGAGCTTCGACCTTTCCGTTTAGATCCACGCGATATAAAACCTCGCTGCTCAAAGTCTCTTCCTGCAAGTTCTGTGCTGACAACTCCGGTGCTGCCACTTTTACGGTGCGGGTGAAAACCGGCTCGGATGTGCCAATCCGAATTGACGCGATTCGCAGATTTGCGGCGCCGAGATCAATCCCCAGCCGCGTCATCCCCGGATTTTCGTCACGCGATTTGATCGTCACTGAGACCGGTTCAGTTGGCGCGCGCGATCCGGCCACGATTAATCGTGCGTTTGTCCATGGAATCGGCGGCGTCCGGTTATCGTCGACAACGACGCGCAGAAACTGCCATCTGCCCTCGGGAAACGCGACGCGAAGATTAGTCGCGCCGTTGCCCATGCGAAAAAGCGGAGCGCCTAATGTTAACGTTCGCCAGTCCTTTTGATCATTCGATCCTTCCACCCGCGCCGCTTTGATGAAATTCGCGCTGGCAGGCGTTTCCAGCATGACGCCCGCGATGGTCAAGTCGGCGTCCGTTGTGATCAGCAATCGCGTTTCGGCGGAAGTAATTTCAGGGCGAAAATCCTTCGCCAGCACGCTCGATTCCGGCCGCGGCATAGGTTGATCGATCAAAAATGGAATTTCCTTCTCGTTAGAATCGATAATGCGTAGATCGCTTAGATCCGGTCGCGCGATATTTGAGGTTTCCAGCGGCAGATTTATCCGCACCAGTCCCGCCGCCGGCACATCAATGGATTGACGGTATTGCCATTGATGGGGCGTGAGCGCACAAGCTGCGCCGGTCCAAAAAATGATCGGTCCTAAAACAACGCAGCGTTTCATTGTTTCTGCGGTTGGCTCAGGAAACGCTGGTAGAGGAACGAGGCGACAATCGCGATGATCGCGACAACGATGAGGGCGGCGATACGATAAAGTTGCTGGAGCTGCGACAGATCGTGGAAGAACAGCTTCAATAGGACCACACAGAGCAGGACAAGACCGGCATAGCGCGCGCCGCGAGTGCGTTTGCGAATTCCGACGATTAACAGGAGCAAGGCGAAGAGTGCCCAGGCGATGCTGTAACTCATATCGCGCGCGAAGTTGCCGCTGAACTGAAACGTGAGCTCGTAAGCGCCTGGCTTGGTGAAGTAATCGGCGATCTCAATGTTCAACAAAACGAAGGCGAGAATGGCTGCGCAGGAATTGAGTAATGGCGGAGCATTTTGATTCAGCACCAGGTTACGCGGCGGTGCCAGCAATCTCGCCGCGACCATGAAGGAGACGGCAACGATTCCATAAGTGTAAAAGTACCAGTTGAAGATCGGGGTGGCTGCGCGCGCGTGATAGGCGACCACCGCAGGATTACAAACCAGTCGCGCGAAGGAAACGAGCAGGAGGCCGATTCCGGCGATGCGCAAACCGGGGTGCGGCACACGATGAAACAGCCAGCACAAGGCGGCGCCTTCCAGGGCCCAACCAAGAGTGATCCATTGCCGGTCGAACTGGATCGGGAAAATCAAGGTGATGAAAAACAACGCCGCGCCGCCAAAGAGGGCGAGCTGCGCGTTACGCGCCGGACTGTCCGTCGGAATTAAACAAAGTAATGCGACCAGCCCGAGTAGAGACGGAATCGCAAACGCTGCCGGAATAAAACCGAGCACTCCGCTGTGCGGATGTGTGATTCGAACCACTTCGTAAACCAGATAAAAATGGAGCGGTGCAGCCAGCGCCGCGCTCGCCCACACCGTGCTTTTGCGAGCGAACTGCCGATGAAAAATAAATGGGAAAACGGTGAAAATCGCTGCGAACCCGAGATACCAAAGAAATGGAACGTTCGCTTTCTCTTTCTGGAAATGAGCGAAATGCCAGACGTGCTCGAGCAAAATGGTGGACCCGAGCGCGACACAGGCGAGTAAATCGAGTGAAGCTATTTTAGTAATGCCGAGCAACAACACTGCCAGGAGGAGCGCGAGGCCGAAGACTGGTGACGGATTCGACAGCGGCACCCGCAGCGTTGCCATGATCAACAACAGAAACGGTAGCGTAGCGGCCAGAGTGGGAAGTTGAACGGCGAAGTTCGCGGGCACGCCCAGTCCACCGAAAATGTTTCCAACTTCTCCAGGTTTCTCCGGAAGTCGCCGCGACATCAGCGTGGCTCCGGCAATAAAGAAAACTGAAAATCCACCGATTAGGAAAAGTGACGCAGGCAAGCCGCCGAGTCCGGGCGGCATTCGCAAGATCCAGGCGCCGAGCGTGACCAGCGTGAGGACCAGGACAATAGCCACCGTCGCGAGCATTCCCGTGAGGGCAGCTGCCAACAGCGCAATGATGTCGACACATAACACCAGCGGCCAAATAAGGAACGAATCGGTGACCAATTTGAATATCGGCAACAGCACCAAGAGCAAGGTCGCAGCCGGAAACAAATGCGCCGACCACGACGGCGTCGCTTTGCCCAACCTCTGCATCACGATTGGAAGCGACGAATGCAGCAGCGCGAAGACAAAATAAGCACCAAGGGCAACGGAAAGATTGTGCGCGGTCAAATAATCATTGGTCCAAAGCCCGAGAAAGACGAAGACGACAAGACCAACGACGGCGACGAGACGGTTGAAATATTCCTTAGCCAGAACCAGCCCAAGCAGTCCCAAGTCGACCAGAAAAAGATAGCTTAGAATCAATCCCGCCCGATTCGCGATGCTGCTAAATGAGAAAAAATAGAAGGCCCAGCACATCGCGATTGCGCCCACGCCAAGCGCAGCGCCGGAGATTGCATTGTCCAATTTCCCCGCGCGTTTGGTTGCGACCGCCGCAACCAGAAACAGAATTTCAAACGCGAGAAACACCGCCATCGGAATCAATGTTTTGCTTCCGGCGAAGTACTGCTCGTGCAGAAAGAAATTACCCACCCACGCGATTTGCATGAGCACGGACGGCCAGCAGACCGATATCAAGCAGGGCAATGTATCCGAACAATCCCAGCGGATTGTCTTGCCCGGTGGAGAGAAGGACGGGGGTCAGAAAACCTCCGGCGATTCCGAGGATCGCAACCACGAGCGCGTTCATTCGTACCGCCAGGAGAAATCCCGCGACCGTAATTAGTGCCATCAGTGCGAACGTTGGGATCAGTCCAAAGAAAGGAAAGTGATAGAACGCTCGGCAGGCGAAGGTGACGGCGTAAAGAATGAGAATACCCGTCGCGCATAATGTTTGCGCAGTGATGACGTTCTCTTTGCGCTTCAACAACAGGCCGCCGCCGACAAGCGCAATCCCGACGAAAAACCCGATCGCGACTCGCAGCTCCGGCGGAATCAGGTTGTGCTCGAACGAATATTTTACGAAAAAGGCAACACCAAGGAACAAGGCGAACCCGCCGATCCAGGCGAACATTTTCGCGCCCATGAATTGTTCCCAATCGATTTTGCGCGGCGGCGGCGGGGTGGTTCCAAAACGAACTTCTTCAACCGGTGCGACCGGTTCCACCTTCGGTACTGGCGGAATTGCCGAGACAGGCAGCGGTGGCGGAACTGAAACCGGCGGGATGATTGGCTCGGGCGGCGGCGGTTCCGTGATTATTATCGGCAGTTCTGCTGGCGCACCTTCCCCGGGGGTTTGCGGGCGCGTTTCCAGCATGCGTAGCCGCTCTCGAAGTCCCTCGATCGCCCGCAGCGCCTGGCTCGCCTTCGCCAGCGCAACCGCGGGAACGACAAACACCACTACGATAACAATCAAAAGCAGAAGAATGAAACCGCCCATAAGATGTCTTGTTAGTATCCGTTATCTGCGATGTATTCCTGAATCGATAATTTCGCAGGTAAACATCGAATTACTCGATCATGAATATTCATCATCTCGAGCTTTTCTATTACGTCGCCCGCCATGGAGGAATTGTGCCCGCGGTCCGCAATATGCCATACGGCATCCAGCAACCTGCGGTCAGCGGCCAAATCGCGCGTCTGGAAGAAACTCTCGGCACAAAGCTATTCAATCGCCGTCCATTCGCGCTCCTCCCTGCAGGCAAGGAGTTGTTCGAATTCATTCGTCCTTTTTTCGACGAGATTGATCGTGTTGGCGAGGCAATTCGAGGCGGCTCAGCCCATCACCTCCGTGTCGCCGCGCCCGCCATTGTGCTCCACGATTATCTCCCTAAAATTTTTCGGCGAGTTCGGAAACATTTTCCATTCTTTCGCTTGAGCCTTCATGAGGCGGCGCGCTCTGAAGCGGAACGACTTTTGCAGGCGGGCGAAATCGATATCGCTATTACCGTGCTTGAGCGAAAAAAGGCGAACGCCGTTCGTTCATGTGCTCTGCTGGAATTGCCGCTGATCTTGCTGGTGAAAAATACGCAGCGGCTCACTCGCGCCGAGGAACTGTGGTGCCACGATAAAATTGAGGAAACACTGATTACGTTTCGACGCGGCGATCCGGTCTCGATTCATTTTCAGGAAGGATTGCAGCAACTAGATGTCGAATGGTTTCCTGGGATCGAGGTAAATTCGACGCGACTGATCGAATGCTACGTTGGGCACGGCTACGGAATCGGTTTAAGCATTGGCACGCCCGGTTTCAAACCATCTAAAGGTATTCGCGCGCTGAAATTGCCGACCTTCCCCAAGGTCATGATTGGCGCTGCCTGGACGGGAAAGCTCTCACCGATCGCGCAGCAATTCCTGGAGGAAGTAGAGCGTGAAGCGGCATCGCTGCGAAAAAGTCCCAGTGCTCGGCGTATGGCGATTTGACGCTTCCCCTCCCCTCCGCAAATTACCGCTTCCCGGGCGCCCGTAGCTCAACTGGATAGAGCATCTGACTACGGATCAGAAGGTTTGAAGTTCGAATCTTCACGGGCGCGCGTATCGCTGCGTCGTCGGACCGTTCTTATTGAAGAGACCGCAAGAATAAGCGATGTCTCTATTTACCAGGGCGCCAACTATTCGGCGCGGACGGGGAACTCGGTAGTCCCCCGCCGCTTGGCGAAAATAACGCCTCTAGCACGCGAATATTTCGAACGAATAATCTAAAACTCAGTGTCCGTGCCCGGATGATGCCCTGGTGGTCTGCCGAGTTACTCTGGCGGATTGCTGGAAGCAGGCAACGTCGTATTGGCTGACTGACTTCGGATTTTTCGAGTTTACCGATTTTTCACCGGCATAATTCATTCCTGCGATCCCGCTCGGGTTGAAGGCCGAGCCACGAGCCGCGGAAGCTTTTCCGGGCGTCGTCATTGTTTGTGGATTCTCACAGGACTGGTTTGGTTGTCCCTTAACGCCCGACGTATGCGGATCTCCGGCCAGTGCCACGCCCGTAAGCGCTGCTGAGACCGATAATGCGATTATTGATTTTGGTATCATTATATAGTTCACCTCCTATAATTATTCGCATTTGTCCCATTTTTCGGATGGCTCAATACCCGCCAGGTTCGGCATATATGGGCTAAGCTTCGTCTCGAATTCGTCCACGTTGGCTGGCAAAACGATGTCAGCGCACTGGTCCCTTGGCACTTCGGTCTACAACTTCTGTGGTTAGCTCACTTCTCACCGCCCTCCTTGCTCGCTGTTCTTCCGACCCGACGCTCCGAGCTTTTTGGCTCTTTAGCTCTATCTTTATGAATGCGGTTCGTTCTCGTTTTGATTGGCATCATGTTCGCTCTCGACGTCCTCTGGTGGGCGATCTCGGCGCGAATCGCTAAACCGATCTTTGCGCGCGTTGGGGTTGCCATTTTTGCTCTGGCGCAACTAGCGGGACTGATCTGGCTGCTGACCCAGCGCTTTGCTCACGCAGAATCAATGGCCCTGTTTTCAAAGTTCGCGATGGCAAGCGTCTTCATCTGGCACATGATTCTTCTGCCGCTCCTCTTGCTGCTGGCAGTGGCGCTCCTTCCGATTCTCGCAATGGTGGCTCTTATCCGAATCGCTCGGCGTGTCCGTAATTCCAACCCGCCGCTCCTGGATGCAAACGGCGCATTGAGTCGACGACAATTTCTAGGAGTCGCGCTCGCCGCGGCGCCACCGCTCTGCAACCTTAGTCTGGCCACCATCGCGATGCGCCAACTCGATCATTTTCGCGTTCGCCGCTTCGTTCTACCGATCGCTGGTTTGCCGAGCGATCTTCACGGGCTGACCATCACCCAAATCAGCGATATGCATGTGGGCCGGTTCACCTCCGGCCGTATCTTGCGCAATATGGTCCGGGTCGTTAACGAGTTACGGGCCGATCTGGTTCTCCTTACCGGCGACTTGATTAACGACGCTCTGGTGGATCTTGACCATGGTCTTGATCTCGTTAGATCGATGCAGGCCAGCCACGGTGTTTACCTGATCGAAGGGAATCATGATTTGATCGAGAACGGTCCCGAGTTCGAACGCCGGATGAAACACTCAGGCATTCCATTTCTTCTCGACGAGTCGGTCGTAATCACTGTCCGTGGCACACCGCTGCAACTGCTTGGACTCAGTTGGACGCGAGCGCGAGAAAACAGAGATTCCGCGATTGCTACTGCAGTACGCCAGCTTCTCAACCAGTGTCAGCCAGAAAGTTTTCCGATCCTTCTGGCACATCATCCGCACGCCTTCGATGCGGCGGCGGCAGCATCGGTTCCTCTCACCCTCTCCGGCCACACCCATGGCGGACAACTTATGTTAAACGAGCAATATGGGTTCGGGCCGGCGCTGTTTCGTTACTGGTCCGGCCTTTATGCCAAGGGAGCGAGCAAGCTGATTGTCTCAAATGGAGTAGGCAATTGGTTTCCCTTGCGAGTTCGCGCGCCCGCGGAACTTCTGCATCTTACGCTTTTGCGCTCTTAACTCTCTTGCGTCCTATTAACGGAGGTTAACGGAGAACCAATAACCTGACGAAGTCGTACACCAAACGCGCCGCGTGAGACGTAGTCTTTTACGCGGCGCGAAGTTTTAATCTAAATGCCGATTTAACGGCTTAACGATTTAACTCAAGTTTTGGTCTTGTCTTTGTCGCTCTTCTTGCATTCGGCTTCGAACTTCGCGTACTGCTCCTGGCTCAGGATTGTTTTTGCCTCCCGCATGTATTTGGCTTCGCTCGCCTCGTTGCAGCCTTCTTTTTCATGCTGAGCGATCACTGCATCCATCTTTGTCTTCTGCTCGGGTGTCAGGTTGAGACTGGCCAATGAGACCTGACAAGCCATCTTCCCTTGCTTGTTTCCAACTTGCTTTGTGCAATCACCGTGTTCGCCCGCGAACATGGTGCCTGCCACAAAAAGTCCTGCCGCTACTACCGCGATGAGTTTAGTCATAGTGCGAAACTAGACGGCTCTGCCATCGTTGTCGTTCAAAATTTGCTGCGCGTCCTTATCCTGGCGGCTCATTGGGTCTTGGCAGAAGAACCAGTCGCATAAACTGCAACATCGCGGCGAGGAGATGGACGACGATCCCGGCGAAGAACGGCCAAAACCAATTCCAGACTGCGATGTTGCAGAGTTGCAGCAAAATCGTGGCGATTCCGGTGGCAAAAAGCGGAAAGAACAAGACCTTGCTTACACCTTTGAATTCCACTGCGCTAAACTTGCGCACGGCGGTGAAATTAAAGATCGCAAACGGGAGCTGACAAAGCGTTGCCACCGCGCTGCACCAGCGCCAGATCGATTCCGGCGGCGGCCTTATCGCGAGAAGGAAAATTCCAATGACAGCGTAGGCCAGGGGCAGGATTGAATTGTTGAGCAAAAGCCGGAGACGAAACCTGTCTACGTTGGACCATTGATGCACCGAGTGCGGACGAAAAACCACTACTACACCGGCAAACCCCGCCAGCGTTACCGCCACCTGCGCCGCCAAGCCGAGGGCCTCGCCCGGTTCCATAGACGTCATCATTACACCCGCGAATAAGAATGAAATCAGCCTCGCAAATCAATGCCTAAGCGCATCGTTGGCCATAGAGGCACAATGCATCTATTTTCTGCTACAATCGCGCATCTTCCCCGAATGAAACCGAACATCGACAACAAAGGCCGTGTCGCCCGCGGTGGGATGGCGGTCGTTTTCCTTCTTGCGGGTGCCTGTCTGATCCAGGAAGCATCTGTGCTCGCAGCGATTTTTATCCTGATAGGGCTGTTCTGTGCCTTTGAGGCTTGGATCGGATGGTGCGCCGTCCGTGCCTGCGGCGTCAAAACGCCGTTATAAACGCGGGTTTTGCCCTCCGTGCGGCGGAACCTCCGGATTCAATTCGCAAGACAAAATCATGCACCGGCGGCGTCTCGATAATGAGAGCGGCATGCGCCCTCGAATTTGGCGAAATGTTGAATCCAAACGTCAGGTTGCTGCATCTCATAGACAAAAGGAGACACAATTATGAATGCAATTTCCACTGGCTCGAAAACATTTGAATCCACCTACGCGCTTATCGTGCGGTCAGAAGAAAAGCAGCGCAGCAGATTTGAGATTTTTGTCTACGCGCTCCTCGTCATTAGCACGGTCTTTGCCCTGTCGCAGGCCGGTCGGCAAGCGGCGCTGATGCCACCAAACATCCAGCACGTAGCAACGATCTCGGCCCCCGAGCTGCGGCACAGTGCCTAATTGCTCGTTTCTGATCGGTTAACTGATAACCGCGAGCGCTATTCGCGTGCGCGATTGTGACGTAAAATACCGCTTCGTCGTCGACCTGGCATCGCTGCGCTAAGGAAGCCAGGTGAGAAGTGATTGGTAATTTGTGATCGGCGCCCAACTATTGAAAAACTCGTCGCTAGTAGGCCGCAGGACGGCACGCGTCGTGGGCAGCTCGGATTGCTCTATACGTTTCTGCTAAACCTTTTGCCCGTACGCTTGTTGAGATTACGGATTCGTGATTCCCGAAGACATCCACGATTAATGGCAGGAATTCGGGGCGAGCCCACAACCACGCCCGCGGTTGACGCCACGGAGAACGCGGGCAGCAAAAGCATCACTACCATTAGGTCAGAGGCGGTCCCCTTTTTGGGATCGCTTCAGGCGCGGCATCATTTTTTCGATGTCAGCCGCGGAATAAGGCAATGCAGCGCAAAGACAACAATAGCGTGGTTACGACCAAGACCGACGCTCGCGGTCGTTATTCTTACTCCCGATTGTCACCGGGCGTGTATACCGTCAGTGTCGTCCTCGACCACGCAGTAAAATCGAGCGTCAATATGAAGACAACAACGACCAATTCGCGAATCGATTTTGATCTGAAGCCCGCAGCAGCAAAAAAGGTCAAACACTATGTCCGGGTCGACGCGAAGACCGGAACTCGTGTGGGAAGCGGTTGGGTCGAAGTGGATAACGCGGGAAACACCGCGCCCGGCGTACTTAATTCTCAGACGGCAAGCGCTGACTTAGCACGTCAGATGTCGCGCAATGCCACCAACCCGAAGGAGCACCCGTGAAGCGGTCGAGGCATCAACGCGCCCGGGGGGACAAGATGGAAAACGCGGTTAATGGCCATTTCGCAAACCCCGCCAGCCGTCACCAGTTAACATTGACTATTGCACCTGCAACACTGAAATGTTTACTCACGCCCGATCCCCGGTTGATGCGGCTTTGTCATTGATGGCGCGCAGGCTCATGCCTTGTCACGGATTCAAAAATAGTTTGTTCACGTCGACATCGTGCACCAGCGCTCCATGCGGCACGGCGTGTACGTCGTAAGGACGGTGGGTGTAAGGACTGCGAACTCCCCTTCCGCGAATCGTTTCTGCCTGGCAGGATGTTCGCCGGGTTGCGGAACTAACTGAACCGAGACCGGATTCGGATAAAGCGAGTTCCATGCGCCAGTTCCAGCGTCAACGGCAACGCCGACCCCGACCGTGGCAACATTCCCCGCTGTGGCGGCTGCACCCGTGGTCGAGGCTTTGCTTCTAACAGTGACAGTTTGCGAGTAGTAACCCGCTTTGCTCACCGTCACCTGAAAACTATTTCGTCGCCGTTTCACGAAGGTTGCAGGCGTTATTCCCCTTTCTCCGGTCGAGAGAGTCACGTCCGCGCCGGAAGGATTGCTCACGACCTTTAGGTCTTCGTGCACGCCCCTAATCACGGTGGCGCAAGAGCTCAGCGCGATCGCGATACCGAGCAGACCGATCATTTTTGTAAACATTGCGGCAACGTAGTGGGTCAGGTCTGCCTCGCAACGTCAAAGCAGGGGCACTGTGTTCTTGCATGGAGGAGCCCACTCCGCGTGCCCGGTTTCCTTCGGCAAGACGCCGGAACCAGCACACGGGACGCGCGAGCTCCCGAACAATTTAACTGTCAGCGTCGGCGAATTCCGGCGCGCCTTGCGGTTGCAGATGCATCGCCACGGTTTGCGCGAGCCTATCAGGTAAATAAGGTTTAGGGAGAAAGAGGTGCTCTTTTTCGCGTTCGAACTCCGATTCGAAAAGCTCGGAGCTGTAACCGCTGGTAAAGATAACTTTTAGATTCGGTTTATCCAGAATAAGGGTATGCGCCAGCTGTCGACCGGAAATAGATTCGGGCATCACAACATCCGTAAGTAACAAGTCGATCTCATCGCGGTGTTCGGCCCACACGCTAAGCGCATCGCGACCATCAGCGGCTGAAAGCACGCGATACCCTAAAGCGGCAAGTGCTTCGCTGACGAACTCCCGCAACATTTCTTCATCTTCTACTACCAAGATAGTGATGGCATTAGTCGGGGTAGCTTCGATCGGTGAACTCTCTGGTTTGACTGGTGCAGCGATGAATCCCTCGACGCTCAAGGGGAAGAATGTGCTAATGGTCGTGCCTCGGCCCGGCGTGGAATCCACTTCAATCCAACCCCCGTGTTGCTTAAGCACCCCGTAAACGGTGGCCAGCCCCATACCGGTACCGTGGCCCGGGTCCTTGGTCGTAAAAAATGGCTCAAAAACTCGACCAACTGTAGCCGCATCCATCCCGTGACCGGTATCTTTCACGGCTAGGCAGATAAAAGAACCAAGCTGCGATTCGGGATGTCGGGCCAGAGATGCTTTGTCGATTTCGACTTGCGTGGTGGTGAGAGTAAGCTTGCCGCCGTCGGGCATGGCATCGCGAGCGTTCAACGCCAGGTTCATGATGACCTGCTCGACATTGCTGG
>QHPN01000085.1:0-387 GCA_003219115.1 Verrucomicrobiota bacterium
GTGCATGTATTAGAAATACCGTATTTTCTCTATGAGCGGGAAACGTGCCATCTGCCGAATCTCATGCATGCCTCAGCGGTATTCTCAACTCAAGTTTTAGTCTCCGTCCGCTTTTGCCGCTCGGCCATTCCCGCTAACCAGGGGATGGGGATAGGCGTAGGGCTTATAATATAGAGACCACGTGTCGCGCTGAGTGCAAACATACAGCTGTCCATCGGGTCCCTGGTGCGTGCTGTCCCACTCGCCCTGATCGGTCGCCCAATAAGCGACCCCGGGTGTGCAAGTCCTAGGCCGACTAGCCAGCGGCCCAACTCCCACACCTGCTGTTCCATCGAACGGATTTTTTTGGTTATAATAGTCGCGATTCTCCTGGATCGTCGGATAACC
>QHPN01000085.1:563-19017 GCA_003219115.1 Verrucomicrobiota bacterium
CGCTCTAAAGCTAATCGCGTCACTCGTATTTGCTGTAATCCAACTGCTGGGACGGAATACGGTTCCAACTCTAGTATTCAGCTTTTGGGTGGTATTCGTGACGCTATACCCGACCCATTGATTGACTGTCCAATCGGCATTTGCGACTACCAACTCCGCCGATCCATTTCCACCGGAGTGCTTGCCGCTAGCGTACAATCCGTGAGAATCGTTTAGGTCCAGACGATTATTTCCGTTTGCTCCGCCCCAATACGGGAAAGGTCGAAACTGACGATAACAGGTCAAATGAGTACTTTTAGAATTAGGCTTTATCGTCCCAGTGAATACATTGTTAAATTCAATCATGGTTCCGCTCCGAAGCTGGCCTCGTGGCTCTACCAAGCTCCAGACGCACGTGTTATTGTAGGCTTCTATAGCTCGTACACCACGGAGGCGTCCGCTCGTTTCCGTCCCGTGTCCTCCTATTGGGGTATCAACCAGGTAATTGTGGCGAGCAACATATCTGCCGCCACCGTACGAATCAATGCCATTGCTTCGATAGCCTTTTGCGTTACGAAACGTGTTGTCCTCTATGAACAGGAACTTATCGGTTCCGAAATAGGAATTGTCAGCCCAGGATCCATCGCCATGGGTGTGGAAAGGTAAGTGACCGTGGCCGTTCATCAAAAACACAATGGTCTACAACACCGTAAATCTGGCCACGCGTCATGATAAAGGGATTGGCATATAGCTGATCAAAGTGACAATGGTCGATTCTTGCCGAGGGACAGCTGCCGGTGAGATGCACGCCTCCATTGTCAGCATGGGTTGTGGCCGACCCATATCTGAATGTAAAACCCGATAAACGAAAGGACTGGGTGGGCTTGAGCATCGCATTGATAATAGCAGGCATGCGACCCATGTGGGGACCGTCCCCGCCACCCTGAGCCGTACCCATGCGCCCCTGACCGAGCGCAAATCCACCGCCCCGAAAACCTTCGTCTCCCTTGGGCTGGCCTTGTTGCCGCTCCGGCAAAGGTTGTTCCTCTTCCAGCGAGCGTTGTTGTGCTCCCGGCGAGCGTTTTTGCCTTCCCGGCCGGTTCTGAGGACTTCGCCGCGGCAGCTCGTCTAGAATGATTGTTTCGTCTGTCACGACAGGGCTACTTATGCTACCGCCAATGCTTGTCGCACCCTTGAGGGTAATTCCCTTTGTTATAACGAGGGTCGAGGTCCAACTCGCAGTCCCGGCCGGGACGATCACCGTGTCACCTTCGTGAGCTGAGCCGATCGCGGATTCTACGTCTCCAAGTGAAGCGCTTTTTGCCCCAATCGTGGCACCGCTCACCTGACAACCAACAGTCATAATGATAGCAGCAAGTATTACCCGCGACAGAGGATCCACTATTTGCCTTGTCATCTAACAGCGTTATCTCTGTCGCTTTTAAACTACAAAATCAAGAACCAGCCGCCCGTTCTCATTCGTGCGTGTAAACCAACTCTTCTTCTGCTAATCCTGCTGACGGTTGCGATGCTGGTTCGTATCCAACGCCTGGATACTTGATAGCTACCATGAAGAAAATGAACCACGTTAGGCTAAGCCCTTTAAACGTTGCCTCAGTCAGGTTGTAGAAAATCAAGGCGATAAGAAAGCCTAGTTGGAAGCGGCCCCAATCAGGATTTCGGAATAGTTCAACACGTATTTTGCGAAATATTGCTGTAATCAGGCCGAAGAGCATCAAAAGTCCCACGATTCCGAGATTCAAATAAGTCTCCAGATAGCCATTATGCGCCTCGTTAGGTTGCCAGGGACGTCCCTGCTTGAGCAAATGAAGGCGGTCCCCCAACCAAAAGCTTTCAAAACCGACTCCCAAGATCGGGTTCGTATCGACTGCCAGGCACTGACGCCAAAGCTCCATTCTTCCCATCAACGTTGACGAGTGGCCGGTCAGTTCTCCTATTCGCTCGAAAAGTCCGAACGCAAGCTCCGCCACTACGAGGCCAACCAGCGCCGTTGCCACATAAATGCCGATCAATTTCTTGTTCAACCAGCGTCGCCCAGTCAGAAATATCACCGCGATTGCCGTTAGCAGACACAATGTGGCTGTCGCATCGTGTGATTTCCGGAGCAAATACGCATCCATAAGCAGCAAAAGTCCAAGCAACCGCAGTTCGTCACGTCGACCCCTGCTCTTCTCGGTCCGCCAGACCCTTATAAACAACCAGACGAAGAACAAACCGAGAACCATACAGCCGCAGCCGAGTGTATTCTTGCTTTGGGAAATACCGACATTCACAGCCAGGCCCGTGAAATCATCAAACCTCCGACCGATGCCTGGATACCACTTGATGGCCACAATGGAAAACGTCAGAAGAAAGTACGCGCTTCTTTTCATTAATCTGGCGATGGCTTCGCCAGGGTCGGGCTCGGTCAAAAGGACAAGAGCCATGACGGGATGACCGAGCACTTTGATCCATCGTTTGAATGACACAAACGGGTAGTCAGACCAAATGATGGCGATGAAGCAATAGAGAAGAAATGCTACAACCCATCCATTGTTGTTAACAAACTCCGATAAGTTGACTTGCCTTTTGTTTAGAACATGAAGGCCTGCAAGAATCAACATCAGATAAATCAAGGCATCGAGAGGATTTCCTTCTTCGACTGCCCCCAGTGAGATCGGCAGTTTCAACAGGTAGAGCCATTGAGAAACCGATCTCGATCCCATGAGTACCACCCAGATGATGGGTAGCCAAACCGCTCCGGTTATATTCGGTCGTTGCCGGTTGTCGCGTGCGTAAAGGTACCCTACAAAGATCAGCGAGCCCAGCAGGGCGATCGGCGGCGGAAGCCCGATGAGAGCTGCAATGGTCGGTGTCATCAACCTGTGATGCGTTCAGCAATCGGAAGCCGCAGGGCAGACCGGAGGCGACGGGAAATGATCCATTCGGTAACGAGCGCTCGACAAGTTCTGCAACAGTTCGGAACGTTCCTCACTCATGAGATAGGCCCGCTCTCCCGGACTAATCGGGTGTGTCATCAGCTCGACCTCCTCTGAGCGCGCTAATGCTGCGACCCGGTCTAACTTATTCCCCTGCATGCATTGCGTTAGATCGAAGAAATAATCGGCGAGTCGATATCTGCGGGCCAGCCACCGGTCTGCGGCGCTGCGATAGGCCCGGTTGAGCAAACTCTTCTCACCTGGCCAGAAGGAGAAGTTTCGCCGAACAACCATTCCAGCCGGTATCGACCGGCTGAAAAGAACGTTCGCACAAAGGTGCATGTGATGATGCCCATCGATATGGGTTGGGGTCGCGCCAAAAAGCCGCGCGAATTCTTCCAATTGAGCCTGGCAGGAGTAGGCGAATTGCGTCCGCAAAAATGGATTGTAGAACAGTTGTGCATATTTGTTGGCAGTTAGGAAAGCGATGATGTTGCGATGATGGTTTCGAAGCGCAGGGGAAACAGTATCACCGGAGAATTGTTGAGAGAAGTTAAGGTGTAAGCCGACATCGATCCCGTTTTCCCGCGCCAGCCCGGCAGCGCGTTCGGAGTCCTCCATGAAGACCATCGCACTTACGGAAGTGATGCGACCGCGCAGGTGGCATTGTAGGATGGCATCTGTTTCCGCGCGCGAGCGGCCCCAGTCATCAGCATTTACGATAAGCATTCGGTCAACTTCGCGACCTGCTAGTCAGCCGCGGCCCATCCGATTTTAAAACTTTTACGGTTCGAGACTTTTCTCTTTTAGCATGTTCGACCGAACGATGGCCTGCAGAAGATCGGAAGGAAATCTTTCAAGTAAGATTGCGATATTCGGCATGACACAATGACCGCCGATGACACCTGGGAAATACTTCATCCGTGGAAAGAATTTTATCTCTTCGTAGAAGGACACGACCTCATCGTAGCCGACCCCTAATTCCCTGGAAAATCGTTCCACTTCCTGCGCCCACGCAATCATCAGACCGAAGTACGTTGTTTCTGTAAGCTTGGCGATCTCAGTCGCCTCAGGAGCGGAGAGGAGCCGTGTCTTCATTCCCAGCCCTTGAAAATGCTCCACCGCCCGTTTCCCCGCGTCAGGGTCGAGCGCCCCAATGAATTTCGTGTAGTGCAGTAATTCTTCCCGCATGCGAGCATGCTTGCCCCGGATCGGACTGTTTACTACCGACGTGCCAGATTCGCCTGCGATTCGTCGCGTTGTTCCCGGCGCCACCGTGCTATTAATAATGGTGAGATCAGGCTGGTACCGCCCGATATATTCCGATACCTGACCAACGAATTCTTTGTCGCGGAAAGGAAAACAAATATGCATGACATCGCAACGTTTCACGGGTGCGGCCAAGTCAATATCTACTTCGAAAACTCGATGTCGCTTCTTGATAATCTCGGACAACGGTTTCCCAACTTCGCCCAGCCCGACAATTACCACTGTTTGACTCGCTTGTTCCTGTTCCAATGTGAAAATGAGTTTAAACCTCAGCGAGCTTTGCCCCGGTCGCTCCCGCCCGCGACGCATCTGTTATGACCTCTCTGCTCCGATTAGCGACGCACTGAATCATGTCATCAGTCATCTCCGGGTAAATGGGAAGGGAAAGGATCCGGGATTGATTGCGGTAGGCGGCCGGGAAATCGGCAGGCTTGTGGCCGAGATAAGCGTAAGCGGGATAAAATGGCAAAGCTTTGGGATAGTTCAGAGACGTCGTTATACCGCTATCCCCCAGAGTTTTTTTCAGCAAGTCTCGTGTATCCGTTGTCACAACATACAGATGGTAAACATGACTCCTGTCTTCCGCTACTTTGGGCGTACTTAGTCTGTCCAGATGCCCTAGTAAGTCGTTGTAACGTGCTGCCACCCTGCGTCTCGCGGTCGTCCATGCCGGCAGGTGGGGCAGCTTGACGTTTAATATCGCCGCCTGCAATCCATCCATCCGGCTGTTGATACCTTCCATTACGTGTTCCCCTTTCCCACCATGCCGGGCAAAAGTCGCTGTCCAATCGGCCAGGCGATCGTCGTTCGTTACGATGCAACCGGCGTCACCATAAGCGCCAAGGTTTTTCCCGGGGTAGAATGAGAACGTAGCTGCGTTGCCGAAGGTTCCCACCAACTTGCCCTTGTAAACGGCCAGGTGTGCCTGGGCACAATCTTCAATTACCCAGAGATTATGCTTCTTCGCGATCGCCATGATCTCGTCCATATCAGCCGCTTGGCCGCAAAGATGCACTGGAATAATGCCGACCGTTGCCTTTGTGATCCTGGTCTCGATCAGGCTTGGGTCGATGTTAAAGGTATCTTTTTGCGTGTCACAAAAAACCACGCGACCTCCGGCTTGCGTAATTGTCTCTGAAGTTGCGATCCACGAATGAGCCGTTGTGATCACTTCGTCACCGGGTTTGATACCCAACCCCCGCATCGCAATATAAAGCGCATCGGTGCCGTTGGCGCAGGAAACACAGTGCTTCACCTTAAGCGCATCAGCCCATGCTCGTTCGAAAGCATCAACGTGCCTCCCTCGAATAAAAGCAGATTCTGCGATTACTTCGGCGATAGCGGAGTCGATTTCCGCCTTGATACTCAAGTATTGTGCATGCAGGTCGACGAAGGATACTTTCATGAATGTTCGGCTATTCGTCGCAGAAATCGCGCCGGGTTTCCGGCATAGATGCCGGATTCAGTAATTGATTTGGTTACGACCGCACCGGCGCCTATGACAACGCAATCACAAATCGTTACCGGCATAATGGTCGCATTTGTGCCAACACTAACATTGTTTCCGATTTTCGTGTGACGCCACAATTCGCGCTTGCCTCGGGCCGGCCCGCCGATGGCAAATGGATCGTTAATAAACTTTGCGCCATGTGAAATAAAACAATCATCCCCAATGCTAACCAGTTCGCAGATAAAAGCGTGCGACTGAATTTTGCAGCGTTTGCCTATGACCACGCCCCGTTGAATTTCAACGAACGGTCCAACAAACGTGCGATCGCCGATCGTGCAGTCGTAAATATTAACAGGTTCAACGACAGTAACGTCTGCGCCAAATTGAACATTACGAATCCCAACCGACCGCAAGGTGGGATCAATCATCGGACCGTGGCAACTTCTCCATTCACATTGATCGGACGGGCGCGTTCCAGAACGGAAACGACATTGCGGGCATGTTGAAGTCCGGTAAGTGGCGTTTGGCCGGTCCGAACGCATTCGATGAAATGCTCGGCTTCAACGCGCAAGGGTTCGCGAAATTTGATTTCCGGTAAGACGATGTCGCCACTACGGTAGTTAAATTGGGCGCGCTGTGGATTATCAAAGTCCATGTTCTCACCCAGGACCGCCTTGCGATCAATTCCCTTATCGTAGATCGCAATTTTATTATCTGCGACGTCGTCATAAACGACCATCTTGCGTGAACCAACAACGATCATCTTCCGCACTTTTTGTGGATCGAGCCAGCTCACGTGCACATTGGCAATAATCTTGCCCGGATATTCCAGATTTAAGAAAACAACGTCATCAATCCCTTCCTGCATATAGGCCATTCCCTGACGACGCACCGCAACAGGTTCGGCATCATTGAGCCAGTACTGAATGATACTGACGTCGTGCGGAGCGAAATTCCACAAGGCATCAATGTCGTCCCGGATACGGCCGAGATTGAGGCGCTGGCTATAGATGTAACGAATATCTCCGAGTTCCCCAGAATCCAGTAACTCCTTCACGTAGCGGACGGCTGAATTATAGACAAAGGTGTGTCCAGCCATGACAACAAGGCGCCTGGCATGTGCCTGTCTCGCAAGTTCGTCTACTTCCGACACCTTCGTCGCAAGGGGCTTTTCGACGAAGACATGTTTGCCGGCACAGAGCGCATTGCTGGCCAGGGTGAAATGAGAACCAGCCGGAGTTGCAACAATGATTGCATCGACTTCCGGATCGTTCAGAACTGCATCGGCTGTATCAATTGCAGAAGTGCGGGGGAAATTGCGTTCAACAAAACCGCGACGTTCCGGGCTGGAATCGACAACGTATTTCACCGAACAACCCGGCAGGGCCGAAAAGTTTCGCAGCAAATTCGGGCCCCAATACCCGCAGCCAATCTGCGCAGCTACTATCGGTCTGGATTCCATTCTTACGTAAAGTAAATCTTGTTAGCGCTATTGTGTCAGCTAGATCACGGTCGCAACTTCCCCTGCGTCTTTGGGCAAAACGTGTGAGGAACCGGCACTGCCAAGCTTCGACGCGCTGATGCGCGAGCCCGAGGCTGATGGATAAGACCGAATCCGCAACCCGGGCAGATCATGTTTGCAGTGAGACGGAGCCGTTACCATCTCGGTTTTACTGGTTTCGAAGGTCACTTGTCGACGACGCCGGAACCACGCCGCTGCCTGGTTCGCGGTGCAAAACCATGCTCCAGCAGCTTCTAACTTCTCGACTAAGCGGGTATAAAAATCGTCCCACAAACGCTCCGGAGCAATGCTTCGATCGTGCCAGTTAACCATGAGCACGCCACCGAACTGTCTCATGTCATTCACCATAGCATCCACTCGGATCGTGGCTTGTTCTGGGGACAAATGCAGATGACTCGGATAAAAGAGCGCCGTGTCCATGATGTGCAAAGGCAATTCCAGCAGGCACTTTGTTCCAAATGGCCTGAATGCCTGCGTGGTACCGGCGCGATAACCAACCGTCTCGTTGTAACCAAATGTGCTATCGTAAAAAAAGCCGGCCTCGTCCAATTTCCGGGCCGATTCCGAATCAAAGAAGAGCCAGTGCATTCGCACTCCAACCTCCGACGATTTAGTCAGCGCTTGAATCTGCTCCCTCTCCTTCTTTGCCTCCCTTGTGTCACGCCATGCATCGATCCCGTGAACGGCAACTTCTCCACGTCGGGCGAGAATTTCGTCAATACTCTTTTGCAGTTGAGAAACGTCGTAGCGGGCGGCGCGCCGTGAATGGCACTCTCCGGTCGGTGTTAAACCGGCTTCGCCTTTTTTGGGAATGATGAAGAAAGTAGAAGCCGCATCGAGTTCCAGGTAACGCTCAAGCTTACTCCAAAAATCGGGCACAATTCCAAGATAAACCAGCGGAAGCGACAGAACAGCCAGCCAATTACGCGCAACCTGGCGTGGCGATTTCCGTCCCTGCAAAAGTTCCACCAGAGAACCCAGGCTCGCGCGATAAAGAAATCCAAGGATGGTGTGATCCCACTTGTGATTGCGGATCGCGAAATGGTCCACATCGTGAGTCAGGCACACGATGAAGTTGTAGCCAACCGGTGCCGGCGGGACCTCGTCGAACGCAATCTGATATTCAACAAGCAAATCCCGAAGAATTGAAATGTGAATTTCGATAGATGGGACGTTGGCGAACTGAACGGGTTGACCGGTACAAAGAAGGTGACGCACTTCGCTGAAAAGATCATAGCCAACTCGGACGAAGAATTGGCGGCCGACTCCGACTTCGCGGGCGAGAGAGAACCTCGTTTTTGCCTGAATTGGATCGTGTCCGTTTTCGATTGAAGCAAGACCGGTGTAAACAGGCAAAAACCATCCACGATAAGACGCGGCATCTCCTGAATTCTGTCGCCTTACGTGTAATTGGTGCTGGTGATCAAAGTTAAGCTCGTCTGCCGAATAAACGATGACCAAATTTGCGCGAACATCGGGTGGGTTAACTCCGCAGCAAATAACAGCATCGTACTCTTCGCCGCTGCGGTAAGACTCCCACGCCGTTTTAAACAATTCGAAGAATTCGCTGGCGACGTCTCTATACGCAGGGCTGGTGGCAACGCCAATCATATTGTTTCCACTATAACGCCACTTCGCTCACCACCTGAGTAATCTAGCGACATCTGGGCACTGGCCGGACTCCATTGGACTTTCTCCAGGTCGAGAGCGAAGCCGTTCCTATTCGAGTTAATGAAATCCAATTCTATTACGGGCGCGTGCCTTCGAGAAGATCACCTACCGCGTGTAAGAACTGCGATCTTTCCCGTGTCCAAGTATGATCGAGATATACCCGTTGGCCGCGCTGCGTCGTCTGCATGAGTTCTTCAGGATGTGAATAAGCATACTCAATCTGGCGCGCAAGATCGCTTGCATTTCCCAGTTCGAAAAAGATCAGCTCCTGATCGGCGAAATAATCCTGAATAGCCTTCGTCCTGGGAGCAATGACCGGCTTACCCAAGGCCAGATACTCAAAGATCCGGGTTGGTGTGTTGATTTCAGTAAAGATGTTTTTGTGGTTAGGTATGATGCCGAGATCGCAGGCATTGATTGCGTCGACAATTCCGTTCAGGTTTTGAACACCAAGATAATCGACATTCTTCTCAAGCTGCCGCTCCCGCACCGTCTCCATCACTTTTTCCAAAAATGGCGTCCTATCGCCGCAGACAACGAGCTTAATGGTCGGAATTGCTTTGCGGACCGCGTCGAGCGCTTCGACGGCGAGATCAAGTCCATTTCTCGCCACGAGAGAGCCGTGGTAAAGAATAGTATAGGGCTTTTCGGTCGTCTGACCATTCGATCCGTTTAGGCTGGTCGGCCGGAAACGAAATATATAATCATCGGGCGAATTAAGAACGACCCGAATTTTGTCGCGCGAACAGCTTCGGGCGGAATAGAGATTTTTGCAGGCGATATTGACCGTTAAAACCAGATCGGAGAAAGCAATGCTTTTCTTTTCGACTGTCCTGAGGGCCCGAACGCTCCAACTCTCCGCGGGAAGCCTGAAGATCGTTTGCATTAATTCCGGCATTGGATCGTGCAGATCGAGGACAAGCTTCGAGCCCCGTAATTTCGCTATGGCGGCGGCGAAGACCAACGCGTCAGGCATGTTATGAATATGAATGAAATCATAACGTTTGCGCAGAGAGCGTAGCGTTAAGTAAACAAAAGAAATGAAGATGAAAGCCGAATACTGTCCGACATATGCGAGCTTGCCGCCGCGGTAGCGTCTGTATGGAACGCGCGAAACATTGACTCCATTAACGTTTTCGTGACGCGGCTCCCTCTCATTCTGCTGCATGCACAGCAGATCAACAATGGCGCCTTCGCTTATCAGCGCCTCGGCCGCCCGACGCGGCCGCGGGTCGGCCGGGTAATTCGAAAACAAGAGGACGCCAACTCTTTTGCCCTGAAGTCGTCGATGATCCCTCTTCGCCGCAACGTCCGACCCCGCAGCCCTTCCGACCACGGTCGACGGTTGCAGGAACGACCGATTTAGATCGGCGGATACCGCTGGTTCGCTGACGACTTGCTTACTTCTCAGGTCAAGCACATGAGAGGTGACTTCGCGTGGCAAGGCATGCCAGCAAGTGTCGAAATATCTGTCGCGAACGTAGGTTAATAACTCACGGTAGCGCTCGACCGGATACTCAGACGAGGTATCGGGTGTACCCTGAAACGCCATGTAGTCCGGGTGCGTATCTAACAAGGCCATGCCACCATGTTTGGCAATCCAATCTAGCTTGCGGATCCATACCTCGGAGGTCTCGTGACGCAGGAGCAGGAAAAGGGTAGAGTCCTGTGGCAAGGTATACGGCAACTCAAGGTAACCCTCACCGTTGCCATTAATCTGCCGATTCGCGTAAGGGGACGAGATAAAAAATGGGAAGATTGTATGTCGTCCTTCCGGCTGCGGCTCGAATGGATCCGTATCGAAAGTGGACATGTCGTAACGGATCGCCAATTGATGTAGCCAATCGAGTTTGTGCAGCATAAAACCGGATCTGAATCCCTCAGCATTCCATTCCGCGAGATACTCATTAATTCGCTTGGCCTTTTGGGCAAAGCCGCGCCAGGTGCGATACAACCGGCCGTCATGATGAAGGTCGTGCACTCCGATTTCAAATCCGTGTGAAGTAAGTTCTTCCCGTAGCTCGGGCGGAACCATGTATTCGCCGGCGGGAATGAAGTTGAAGCACGATCGAAACCCGAGTTCAGATTCAAGACTAGCGAGGCGGCGACACCGGCGCAGCCCGACCGGCCCCTCGACGTCATGGGTCAAGACCAGCGCAAACTTTTTCCCGTCAGGCCAACCTTGCCAGCCGGGAGGAGTTTGCTCTGACCCAGGCATAATTGGCCAAACATCCTGCACTCGAGCCTCCAAGCGTAGAGCGATCCGGCGGCGAACAGCCGCACGGAGGGCCCGAGGGACAAACGGCTTAACCCGATAATAAATCCTATTTCGTAACACGACTATGAACTAGCGCACTTAACTGCGACAGACATCCTCCCCAATAAAGGAGGTAAAGTAACTGCTGCTTGGATTTGCGAAACGCTTTAACTTCCGCTTTCGAGCCAATTCGGACCGTAGCTGCGTGTTTTATTTAACACGACTGCGACATCGGCCCGCGCACCGACGAGCTCACGGTAACCGCGCTTTACTATATCGCGACTGGTTTTCTCTGCTTCTACCACGAGCAGAACCTTATCCATCAAGGCGGCCAAACCGATGGTGGGACTGGTCTGGTTAATCGGTGGCATATCGAAAATGATATAGTCGAAATCGCTCGCCTTAAGATTCGGGACAAGAGCGAAGAATTTCTTGAGACCAAGATGGGTAGATTTGCTTCCCGATTGATTGACGGTAGCCAGGTAAAGATTATCGGCCGCGGAAGTGATTGCCGCCTGAGGTTTGATGGCAGTAGTAAGCGTCGCGGCAGGGCGACCGGCAAAGAATGGATGAACTTCACCATTGGTAGCATTGACATCAACGAGCAGAACTTTGCCATCACCCGTTTCCGAGAGTGCGGCGGCTATACCAGCAGCAAGAGTCGAAGTTCCCGCGCCTTCGCCAAAGCCAGTAACGCCGACTAACTTGGGTTTGTGCGTAACGCCGTGAAGCTCAAAGTAAAGTCCAAGACGATCGCGGATAGCCTCGCAATACGAACGGATGAAGTGACCGGGATCCCACGGAGCGAGATTGGGCTTGCTTTTATCGCGCGTTTCCTTACCGGCCCGCTGACCATTTTTCCAAGGCAATCGCAGGCGACCGTTGACACTTTGATAAGGAATCGAAAGCATTACCGGCGAACGCAATTGCAGTTCCAGTTGCGAAAATCGCTTGACCGTGCGACTCAGCAACAATTCAAAGAGAAGCGCAATTCCGATCCCTAAGGCCAATCCGCCGCCGGCGAGGCCAAGAACAATTTTATCTCGCGTAGAAGTTACCAAAGCAGGCGGTGATGGCCGCTGCACCGCACTGATATTTGGCATCTTTGAGGGATCAAGAGCTTCATCGATTCTCGCTTTTTCAAGGGTACCTTGGAAATACTTGTAGTTTGTCTCCTCCAACTCCTTCGTCCGTTCCAATCGGACGATTTCGGGACCGGCATCAGAAAGCTGTTTCATTCGCTCCTGAATATTGCGGAGCCGACTTTTCAACGTCTCCGCCTTGGCTTCCATACCTGCGAGCTTGGCACGTTCGCTTCCAAGATCTTGATGGCCTTGAGCAGCGCCAATGATCGCCAAACTCGGAAACTTCTTCTCCAATGCGCTTTTCTGATTCTCCAAGTCAGCGATTTGCGACCGCACTGATTTAACCTGAATGCTCGCATCGGTATATTTGCCCAGTAGCTCAAGCTCGGACTGTTGTAGTGTTTTCAGCCTTGCCACGACATCCTGGTATTGCTGCGTGTCCTTGGCTGGGGGGGACGCGGAGGCTGGACTGCCCGCAGGTTGGGGTGACATTGTGGGCTGCCCTGGCGGGGTCGCTGTTGAAGTCACGGTCGAAGCTGGTTGGCCAGGAGCAGGCGATGACAGACCCGCGGAACCCTCCATCAATTTAACCCTGGCGCGTTGTTCTGCGAGATCCGCTTCGGCATCGGATAACTGTTCTGTTGTTTTAGTCGCTTCGTTATTCAAAGAGCTAATACTGTCCTTCAAGTCGTAAATACCAGCCTTCGCCTTTAGCTGTTTCAAAGCGTCTTCAGTCTGGCCTAGTCGGGCGCGGATTTGATCCGTTTGCTGACTCACAAAGTCGAACGCGCCAGCGGATCTGTGCACTTCAAGATGTTTGGTAAAATATCGACTGACCAGTTCATTAAGAACGGCCGTAGCTACTTCCGGCTTGCGATTTTTATAGGATACCGCAATGATGTTGCTTCCCTTGCCGGTAGCAGTGCCAAGTCCGGAATTGATTGTACTGGCAGCCTGCGCCACCGTCGGCGCCTTGGAGTCAGGAAGCACCCGGTTCGGTCCTAAAGCTTCCGCCACTTGTACCGCAAGGTCCCAACTAGTCAAAATGGAGACTTCGGCGGCGATTACAGCGTCGGTCGTTAAGCCAGTTGAACCTCTGGCCGAGGTTCCTGTCAAAGACTCCACGGAATCATAACCACTTCTTTCGAGCACGTAACGAACAAGCAGCCTGGCGTCCGATTCATAAGCAGCGGGATAGAAGAAATGAACAGCCGTCGCTGCCAGAATGCCAATGAGCGTAAGGCAGAGAATCATCCATTTCCACTTGAAGAGGGCGAATAGGATGTTCGTGAAATTAAGATTAGAAGTCTCGGCTTCGGTTCGATGTTCGGGCATATAATTATGGGAGGAATAGCATCAATCGAGATGCGGATAGATTATAGCACCAGCCAGTCGACTAAGCGAGGCCGGCAAGGCGCGAAAAACATGCTTATGAAGCCCGGAGCCCGCGGGATGCGCGGCTTTCCAAGAGCCACTCCCCATTTCAAAACGAGCATAGCGAATTTCTTCTTCCGTCGCGCCCCACCCAAGCTTGAAGCGGCGCAGGCCTTCGTTTTCTTTTTCGGTCCGGCCAAAATGCAAGATCTCGGCGCCTGCGTTTGCCAAATTCTTTATTCCTTCGGACATAGCGAGGTTATTGGCACGAAGTTCCTGCAATCTTTCATCAGAGGCGCCAAACTTATAGATCGCGTGTCGCCCGAACTTGAAAAATACGGCCGCAGCGAGAGGGCGTTTCTGACCTTCGACGATCACAATAAATCCATGACCGGCATCAATTAGATGCCGTTGAATATTAACAAAAAAAGACTGCGGCTGCGGCGGGACGCCATGCCGACGGCGCGTCCGAACATGCAGCTTGTAAAATGTTGTCATTGCATCCTCGTCGGATCGGATCCTGACAGATAATCCACTCCGTTCCGCTTTCCGCACCGCTCGCTGAGCCGAACTCGAGAAATTCGAGATCAACGCATCCCGTCCGATTTTCAAATCAAGAAAGTGGCCGTAGTACGCTTCGGAAGCTGCTACACCTGGAATCGCTGAATCACTGCGGATCTCGAAATAACTCCAACGTCGCTCTCGTGCAATCTGCTGGAGTTTTTGCATTAGAAGCTCACTGGCGAAACTGTTAAAGAGAAGCGGCGCACTGTAATCGCTAAATGGCAGACAAACCCCGCGTGCCCTTGTGAGCACACTTTTGACTTCCATGATGGGAATAAGAGCTTGGAGATTGCCGTTTAACGAAATTTGGGCGTAGCACGGTCGATGGCCGTAGGTATCAACCAACACACGTGCCCAGGCCGTCGAATGAAAGATGGTTGCATCACGATGCATCGTGATCGTCTCCTCCCAGCTATTTTCGGCCAAAGGATTCACGAGCTCAACGGTTTGTGAATGCCCAGCAAGTTCCGTTTTCACGCCTACTTCGCCGTCTGCCCGCGGTAAAGAGCGGAGCATCGGCGTGACCAGAGCCGCCGTTGCTGCCGGATCTTTCACTTTACTAACGGCTGTCACGCCATTACTCCAGAATTAACGATTTCTGTGACTGTCTCGATGACGTAGTCGACCTGTGCTTGGGCAAGTTCAGGGAACATCGGCAGGGACAAAAATTCTTGCGCAATCTGTTCTGAGACCGGGAACGCACCGCGTGCATGCTCCAGACTGGCATAAGCCTGCTGGAGATGAACTGGGACGGGATAGTGCACGCCGCATCCGATCCCCTTGGCTTCCAACTGCCGCATTACTTCGTCTCGGTCCGGCACCCGGATGGCATACACATGATAGACGTGGCGAGCGCATTCAGCTTCGAATGGAGCGACGATTTCTTCGACCGCGTTAAAGGCTGCAGTATAGCGAGCGGCATGGGCGCGACGTAGTTCGTTCCCGCGCTCGAGATGTTTCAACTTGATTGCGAGACATGCACCCTGAATCGCATCCATCCGGCAATTCCAACCGACAACCGTGTGATGGTATTTCCGTGCCTGACCGTGATCACGCAAGATCCGAATCTTCTCGGCAAGTTCGAGATTATTCGTGACAATGGCACCTGCCTCGCCCAGCGCGCCTAGATTTTTTCCAGGATAAAAGCTGAAGCATCCGATTTCGCCGATTGAACCAGCTCGTCGCCCCTTGTACTCAGCGCCATGGCCTTGGGCGGCGTCTTCGATAACCGGAATGCCATGCTGCCGGCCGAACTTCAGAATGGGATCCATATCGGCAATTTGACCAAAGAGATGGACGGGAACGATCGCTTTCGTTCGGCTCGTTAAAGCCCGAGCCAGCCCGTCGGGAGCCATCGTATAAGTCCGTTCGTCGACATCGACGAAGACTGGCTTTGCACCGCAGTAGGTGATCGCTTCGGCTGTCGCCATGAACGTGCTCGGCACGGTGATAACCTCATCGCCGGGGCCAACTCCGCAGGCCAGCAACGCCAGCCAGACCGCCTCCGTTCCGCTGCCCAACCCAACCGCGTAGTCGCATTTACAAAAGGCAGCGAAGGCTTCCTCGAAATCGGCAACCGCGGGTCCGCCAGCAAAAATTCCACTGTCGATCACGTCGGCGATGGCGCTTTTGAAATGGCCCCGGAGAGGAGCGTGATGGGCTTTAAGATCTAAGAACGGGACTTTCATTGATGGAGGGAACTTGGTTGTTAAGCAGACGGGCCGGGTTTCCCGCAACAGTGGCATTCGAGGGAACGTCTTTTGTCACAACGCTACCAGCGCCGACGATGGCGTTTTCGCCGACCGTAATGCCGCCAAGTAGTGTCACGCCCGAACCGATCGAGGCGCCACGTTTAACGACCGTAGCTTCGCACGTCCAGTCCTCTTCCGTCTTCAACTCGCCATTGCGGTTGGTTGCGCACGGATACTTGTCGTTGATAAAGGTGACACTATGCCCGATGAAGACGTTGTCTTCCACAGTCACACCTTCACAAATAAAAGTGTGACTCGAAATTTTGCAGCGTGCGCCGATTCGGGCGTTTTTCTGGATTTCGACAAAAGATCCGATTTTGGTTTCGTCGCCAATCTCACAGCCATAGAGATTCACAAAACCAAAGATGCGCACATCGCGTCCGAGCTTTACGTCTGGCGCGATTAGTTGGTGGGCCCTCGGGGCGTCGCTCATACGGCCAGAGGCCCGACCTGAACGGCTCCACGATTTTGCTTCGGGCGCGGAGGCACGATGCCATCGTCGCGCTTGCGTAGGAAGTTCACCGGCGCGCCGTTAGCTTTGAGCGAAGCGGTCGCCGCTTCCAGAAGGGTAACCAGTTCCAAGCCGGAACGGCCACCGGTTGTCGGTTCCATTCCGCTTTCGATGCAGTCGATGAAGTGCTGGCACTCCACCTTCAGGGGTTCCTCTTGTTGAATGTGAGGAATATAGCTGTCTCCGTAATGATAGGAGTAATGGAACTCGGCAAAGGTATCGTAATGCGGGGGGCGATCGACGCGAACGTCGTAAATTCGAATTTTTTCCAGCGGTTGCAGATCATCGTAAACAATCATCCGCCGCGTTCCAACAATGGTCATTTCCCGGACTTTGCGGGGCTCGAGCCAACTGCTTTGGATGGTTGCGAATTTCTTGTTGCGAAAACAAAGCGACAGGTTGGTGACATCCTCAATACCCGACGTGACATGCGCATTCCCCTGGCAGTTCACAGTTAGGGGCAATTCGCCAAGAATGTGCAGAATGATGGAAATATCGTGTGGCGCGAGATCCCAAACCACGTTGATGTCTTTCTGAAATAATCCGAGGTTGAGGCGACGGGAGTTGATGTAGCGAATGTCGCCAATGTCGCCGGCATTGATGATGTCGCAGATTTTGCGGACGGAAGACGAATAAAGAAAGGTGTGACCGCTCATTAGAACGACGCCTTTTTCGTCCGCGATCTCGATCAGCTCTTCGCATTCTGCCGATGACGCAGCGAGCGGTTTTTCCACCAGCGTGTGCTTGCCGGCGAGTAGGCTCGCTTTAGCCAGGTTATAGTGATAGGCGACCGGAGTAGCGATGGCTAGGGCATGGACGTTGGGATCATTGATTAGAGTGTCGGTGTCGGTGTGGGCGTCGATATCCGAATAAAGGGTTCGCAGATGGCGCAATCGGCTCTCGTTGACGTCACAAATCGCCTTGAGCCGGCAACTGGTAAGCGCCTTGAAATTGCGGACGAGGTTCGGGCCCCAATAACCACACCCGATTACCCCAACATTAATGGGTGATGACATTTTCGACGGATTAAGTCTTTACCGGTGGAGTGGCTTGAGCACCAGAACGGGGCAATGGTTGCATGGAAAACTGGCCAAGGATCGCGGGCAGAGTTCGCACGATAATCTTGAGGTCCAATGAAAGGGAAATGTTACGCGAATAAAATATGTCCATTTCGATCATCTCGCGAAAGGTTGTTCGGTTCTTGCCGTTTACCTGCCAAAGTCCGGTCAAACCAGGCAGCGCGTTAACGCGCACGCGTTGTTCCGGCGCATAGCGCTCGAATTCCAGAACGGTGCATGGGCGCGGTCCGACCAGACTCATTTCTCCCTTCAACACATTGAAGATCTGTGGCAACTCGTCGAGGCCTGTTGCTCTTAAAAACTTCCCGCCAGCGATGAGACGCGGATCTCCAGTGGCGTCGAGTTTGATCATCGGACGGTCGCTAATAATCAAATGCTCAAGATAAGCTTCGTGCACATGAGTCTCTGCGTTCACTTTCATGGTGCGGAATTTCAGGATCATGAAAGGGCGTCCCTTGAATCCGATGCGCGGTTGACGGTAAAAGATTGGGCCTGGCGACGTCACGGCAACCCACAGTGCGACCAAAGTCATGATCGGCAGCCAGAGCGGGAACAGAAGCGCGACGATGAAAAGGTCGAGCAGGCGTTTCCATGTCGGTAGGGCGGCTGCGAATTCTTTAGGCGAGTATGGTTGGAACGAAGCGCCGTCAGACTCGCCGCGATGAACTCGTGCTACTTCGGTCACAAGATGATGCAGAAGTTCGGTCATTTCGGCTGGTTCCGTGGCATCCGGAGACGCGACGCGATGGGCTCGTGCCTGGCGATTTGTCATTCGACGTTCGGTTGTCCTGCCATCCATGATTTTAAGTGGTTTTCATAGCGCCCCGCGGGATTGAGACACGCTGCCGCCCCTGGTTGCTGGCCATTAATTTCTAGCCAGAACCTTTCCCACACTAATGGTTGCGGTCACTCTCCCACGCGGACACGCTATAATTTCCACGCTTACTAGAGCTACAACTTTAACGAGTTTTCGTCAACTGTATTCGCTCTTATTTTTAAAGGT
>QHPN01000168.1 GCA_003219115.1 Verrucomicrobiota bacterium
GCTATTTACATGGCGATATCAGCCGTGATAGGAAATCGACACTCAAGGTGTTCATGCATTTCGGGCGGAGCCATGTTTCGCTCGCGAGCATAAGTTCGATCTGAGGGTCGTTCCGAGCCCAGCCGATCTGCGGGCCGCTTCAAGCATAGGAAGGGACCCTGTTACGGGGCCCTTCCCTATTCGATGCTCTTCGACGCCTTTCGGCGACAGGCACCTGGCCTAGTGAGCCGATGCCTCCGCTCGCGCGACTTGGACGTGGGCGCCGATCTTAATCCCGAAGGTGTTCTCTTGGGTGATGATTAGCTCAATCATCCGAACCTCGATGCTGTGCGGCGTGTGAATGACTCTGTGGAGCCAAAGCGTTCCCAGCCCCGCGATGGAAAGCTTAGTATTCGGCGCCACGTTATCGTTGATCTGCGCGAAGCCTTTGACCGAGAGACCGACAAAGTTCGAGCCAGTATCGCTGAAGCTTAAAGTTCCTGAGATCTTCGAAGCGTGGGCATCAGCCTTGACCAAGTTCGCCTTCACTAGGTCGTTTAGAATATTGACGACCTGGATCGTGGATGTGGTTTCGCCCACCGCCGAGGTGCCGTTCACGGTGCCTTGCGCGGTGTCGAACACGTCACCAACCGAGAATAGATCGGGCACCTGGACCTGAAGAATCTCGTTGCTCTTAAGAGCGCCATTGGTGCCCAGGCAACCCAACCCAACTTGCGCCGTCGGACCCGATATGACTATATTGCCAACGTTAGCCTTCGTGCCATAGGCGCTGCCGTCCAAGGTTCCCTCGATCTCAGGGCCCCTTAAGCCGCTGGAAGCGTGAGAGACGATGATCTGCGTCCCTATGGGAATGTTCAGAACGTTCGCCTGGCTGATAAACACGTGGATCATGTTGACGGTGAGAGACACGCGTGTCGGCGAGGTGTTCCTGATCTGCTCGTTGATCACGACGTGACCCAATCCTGCCAAGTTAATCGAAGTGTTCGGGGCCGTGTTGGCGGAGATCACGTTCCCGGCCACGACAAGATTGACCAACGTCGAACCCGCAGCGCTTGTGTGGAAGCCACCAGCGTCGTGGGTGATTGTACTCACGGCTTTCACCTCGTCGGCCGTAATAAGCCCCCCGAGCAGGAACGCGTCATACGTGTCAGCGGTAGCGGTCGCCTTGAGCGTGCCGTTCTGCAGAATCTCGCCGTCGGCGCTCGTGTTGATAACCCCGGTGATCGCCACCGGAGGCAAGTCCACAGTCAGAATTGTGTTCTGACTGTGAGCAGGGACCTCCGTCGTCCCGCAGCCCGTTCCAATTCCCGACTGTGCCGTCGGACCGGATTTGATTACATTTCCGACATTCACACGCGTACCATAGGCGCTCGCCGAGAACAGAAAGCCGGGGTCGGCGGCATTCGCGATCGAGACGAGGCCCGCGCAAATTACAAGGGTGAGAAGACCCTTTTTTGTTATATTCATATTATAATATCCTTCCAGTTATTCTGAGTTTTATGGTATTTATAGCATACAGCATGCCTCTTTCATCTCTGGAACGAACCGAGCCGTTTGTATCTTCCTTCGCACAAGCAGCTTGAAGCTGATAACTTTTCTCTTTTATTGAAAGCGACACGGAAATCACAATTGATGATTCTGTAAGGGTTTCCGACGTTAGCGTACAGCGCGTTTGGATCGTGAACCCAATGAAAACCGCCTTTGGGAAGGTCAGGTAACGGGGAAAAACGTCTTGTAAGTCAGCAGCGGCAAGACAAAAAACTCGTGAAGCGCTTCTATTCAGGTAGAGAGACCGGCTTGGTTCGTCGTCGCGGCGCACAGTGCGTCGGAAAGGCTTACGAATTTCTCAACCTGGACGTTTTCGAGAAACCTAAATAAGCGCCTCTTTTTTAGCGCATTGCGTTGCGCTACGGTCGGTTCGCATAATTATTGTTGTAAAGCTGGTAGTTATAATAATACTGTAAAATCGGAGAACATGAAGCCATCGAAGATATGTGAGCAAAGGCTGCGACAGATCTAAGGTACTAAAATAGCCTCCCGCTCGGGGGACGTCGTGATTATCGATTTCCCTGCCTTTTCCGCAGCAGCCCAACAAGGCCGAGCAAGCCAAACAAGCCAATCCAACCGTAATCGCCGTGCTCCGCCGGTTTACTCGGCACGTCGGTGAAACTCGGCGCTGCTGGAGTTAACGCGGTCGGATTTTGACTTCCGGGCGTCGTATCTTGCCTCGAAAACGTGATCGTCGCCCCAGTCTGGTCACCCGTGTCGTCGCACGTCGGGCACGGAGTAGGAGGGGCAGGGCTCGCATCGAGCGAGTCCTCGTCCGGAGGAGAACTTTCGTCCCCAGGAATGCCTTGCTCCGCCGGAGCGGTTTGGTTGGGGTGAATCGACGCGGCGGGTGCTTGGGCCAACAACTCCACCGTTCCGAGGCCGATCACGATAGCCACGAGGATCGCGAACATTATGGCGAATTTGATCACAAAGTACAATCGTTGATCGGTCAAATCACAGATGGTACGTGAATTGGATCGTGATCGTTTTGTACGCGGTGAATCGCTGCGTTTCAGACAATGCTCAACAGTCGCCTCTACAACAAGGGGTTCAACTCCCCTCCCCTCGCCTCCCCTTTCATTTCCCAAATGAAAGTGTCGCGCCGTAGCCTTGGCGAAGGCGGACCGCTTCGAGTCGTGCCGAGGTCATGTTGCGAGCTACGACTCGGCGTGCCAGCAGTTCGGGACACTGAGGTCCCTCCCCCATTCGCAAGCGACCCGGCTCGACCGTCACGCTTACGCGACTAGGTTGATCGACCATGCGATGGAACCTGAGCAGCCGGGCCCGCGAGCTTTCCGGTGGCGACGCCATCCTTATTTCCATTCCCAAAAGCGGACGGACCTGGGCGCGAACATTTCTGAGCGCCTATTTTGGCTACAAGAAAGGGAGACAATTCTCGCTCGATTTCACCGACCGCGGCGAGGCCGGAGTACCCCGGATTGTTTATTCGCATGACCGCTTCGAGCATCGGACAAAAGGCAATGCCTGGGATCGGTTACGGGGGAAATACCTGATTCCACCGCGATCTCTTCGCCAGGCGCCGATCGTGCTATTGGCGCGCGATCCACGAGATGCATTCGTCTCGTATTTCGTGCAACTGACGCGACGCAATCCGGCAACGCCGGGCGAGATCAAAGAGCTCCCAATTGATGAGCTGTTGCGCCATCCGCGCTTTGGAATCGCTGGAATGGTGGAGGTAATGAACGGCTGGCTGGAAGAATTTGGTGACCGGTCCGATTTTTCAATTGTCCGTTACGAAGATTTGCGCGCCGACCCGCCGCGGGCGTTTTTCAATTTGCTTCGCGCAATTGGCGAGAAGCAAATCGATGATGCAGTATTTGCTCCGGCGATCGATTTTTCCGATTTTCGAAATATGCAAAAACTGGAGGCGGCCGGCGAATTTGGCTCCAAGATTTTGCAACCGCGCGATCGCGATGACCTGGAAACGTTCAAGGTCCGACAGGGAAAAGTCGGCGGTTTCCGCGAATATCTCTCGGGCGAAGATCAGATTTACGCCACACAGATCTGTGCCGGGCTCAATCCCCGGTTCGGCTACGAGGCTGCTTCCGGGAATCCGGGGCGGGACTAAATCGGTTAGTCTTCGCGCCAGGCGGCATTCGCCAGAGCGGCCGAGAGCGGAAAATAATCTGCAATTCATACTTGACAGATAGACATTCAATCTCTACCGTCCGAGTATACATGATAGAAGTGTTACCAAATCGGGAGGAAAAATCATGAAAACGTTTTTATTATTGGCCGTGGCCAGCGTGATTATCGCCGGGGTGCTTCCAAGTCTGCCGGCGAAAATCATCCTTAGTGCCTTCGTCTTACTGGCCACCCTGATCGAGGTTGCCCGCCTGTGCCCGCACGAACCTAAAAAATAATTAATATTCCTACTTGACCAATAGACATTCAATCCCTACCATCGAGGTATACATGACAGAAGAAGCCATTACGCAATCAGGAGGAAAACGATGAAAATGTTTCTGTTATTGGCAATAAGCAGCGTGGCTACAGCCGGAGTGCTTCCAAGTCTGCCGGCGAAAATCATCCTTAGCGCCTTCGTCTTATTGGCCGCGCTGACCCAGGCGGCGCGCCGCGCCCCAGTCGGCTATCAGGATGAAAATGGGTTACATTTGATTCGCGCGCGCCGACCTCTGGCGAAAGGTCGATCAATCTTAAGTGGCTGGCTTTTTTCAGATTCCCGCAGGCCGGCGAAGGCATGAACGCCTTTTTCTTTATCATGGGCGCCGCCGCGAATCGTAGTTGCTATATTGAGCGCGATCGGGATCGCGTGGCATGAAGCTTTCCAAACGTGGCGAATATGCATTGCGCGCCCTCATTGACCTTGGAATCGCGGCCGAACTGGGCCGGCCCATCCTCCAGGTCAGTGAACTCGCGGCCAAGGAAAAACTGCCAATCAAATTCCTTGAGCAAATCTTCACCCAATTGAAAGCGAGCGGTTTTGTCGTGAGCAAGCGCGGAAAAGACGGGGGCTACTCTCTTGCCCGTCCAATGAACCGGATCAAGTTCGGTTCCGTCATCAGATTGATTGACGGACCACTTGCTCCGATCCCATGCGTCAGCCAGACGGCCTATTCGCGTTGTACTTGTCCAGACGAAGACCACTGCGGCCTGCGTATGCTCATGCTCGATGTCCGTACCGCTATAATCAAGATTCTCGACCGCCACACCCTGGCTGACATTGTCGAAATCACGTTGCGCAAAATGCGACGCGACAAAGTCTCGCCCCCCTTTATCACGAGAGCATTCAACCTCGACTCGATTCTGACGTCTCTGCCCGCCAACTCCGCGACCTCTCCGAAGCGTTCAAACGAAAGGCGAACTCGTGCCCAACAACACACCGTCACCCCCTGACTGGCTCGAATTAGTGCGCGAAAAGGTACAGAGCCTGCGGTTCGGTGTGGTTCAAATCCTCGTGCACGACTCCAAAGTGACGCAAATTGAGCGAACGGAGAAAACACGTTTGCCAACCGTGAAAGACGAACTCGAGGAATAACCAAGTTTTTCCGACCAGACAACTGGAGGATCACACACCAGTGGGAGTAGCGCCGGCCGGACTTCCGGAGGCTCTCTTCAAGTGAGTAAACCTATCAAGGAGAAACAAATGCTTGTGAAAAAATCATCACTAGTGAGGATCGGCATCGTCCTTCCGCTGTTGCTGCTGGTAATTCAACCGCTGCGGGCCCAAACCTCCGGCGGCAACTCCGAGTCCGAGCGGCTGCAGAAGTTGGAGCGTGCAGTTGAGCAATTGCAAAAACGAAACGCCGAGTTGGAACGAGAAGTCAGTAGTTTGAAGAAGCAGAGCACCTCTGCTGTTGAGCCTGGGGCAGGGGGCAAAACGAAGACAGTGGTTACTTACGACGGGAAAACGTACGTTGAGAAAAGCGTCGCCGTAGAGGAGAAACCCCACATCTACGTCACGCCGCGGGGAACGGAATTCAAACTCGTCCTGGGCGGATTTATTCAGATGAATCTCGAGGATGGAGATGTCTCCGCTTTCGAGGGACGCTTCGGTTCGACGGCAATAAAGGACCGATTCCGCCTGCGCCGGGCTCGCATTAATCTAACCGGTGATTTCGCGGAGAACTTCGACTTCAAGGTTGAAGGCGACTTCGAACAAAGCGATGGGACCAGCTCCAACCGCACCGATTTTTCAGCCACGGACATCTTCGTTAACTGGCATCAATTTCCGGAAGCGCAGATCAAGGTTGGCCAATGGAAAGCGCCATTCGGCTTGGAGCAGATCACACCGGATACTACCCTGTTGCTTGCCGAGCGCAGCCTTCCTACCGGCGCGATCACGCCCGACCGGCAGATCGGCGCGCAACTTTGGGGAAAGCCGTTTACCAACATCTGGCCTGCGCAGAAGGATTTGCTGACGTATTACGCCGGCATCTTCAACGGAAACGGGCGCAACGTCAGCGTTAACGACAACAATAATTTCATGTATGTGGGGCGACTGGAGTTGATGCCGTTCCAAGGCAAAATCTTCGGTCAGGATTCGAGTCTCAAGCTTGGCGCTGATGTGCTCAATAGTCGCGATGATAAGGGAACAAATATCTCACAAACATTGAACCTTTTGGTAAACTCTGATGGGTCCCTCTCGCCCTTCGTTCTGCCGGGTGCGGCTGAAAGAACGGCCTGGGGCCTGGACGCGGCGCTTAAACTCGGCCCATTTGATCTAATCGGTGAATATCTCGAGGAATACGTCGACGGTCGCACCGTAAACGGCGTCGCTCCGGGGTTCGCCGACTTTACCACAAACGGTTACTATATAACAGCAGGTTACTTCCTGATCCCGAAGAAGCTTCAAGCGGTGGTCAGATGGGAGGATTTAAATCCAGGACAAAAAGGCAGCGATGGTATTCACTCCATTACCGGCGGCCTCAATTACTACATCCACGGCGACGAT
>QHPN01000169.1:0-367 GCA_003219115.1 Verrucomicrobiota bacterium
ATGCGTTGTGGATCAACATGGCTTTATGAGGTCCTAAAGCTCCATCCCGATATCCGAATGAGCGATTGCAAGGAGATGGACTTTTTCTTTATGCCACAAATGCTTCGGCACGACTTGATTTGGTACCGGGCACACTTTAAGCCGGACAACGGAAGCCAACCCAAGCCCATCCGGGGCGAGATTTCACCGCGCTATGCTCGCCTCAAGTCATGGCAGGTAAATCGAATCGCCGCGTTACTGCCCAACCTTCGAATTATTCTGACGCTACGTCATCCAATCGAGCGAGTGTGGTCGCAAACGCTTTACGACTTTGGACGCCTACAAGCTCGCGATCTCCGGAAAGTAAAGTCCCTTGAGTTTCTGCGCC
>QHPN01000169.1:457-5288 GCA_003219115.1 Verrucomicrobiota bacterium
CGGCATTTTGAAGCATATTGGTGCTTCGACTCCCTGGAGGCTTCCGGCGGAATTCAACGAAAAAAAGATCTGGGCCACGCAGACTCTTGTCCAGCAAGAGCGCGAGATACCAGAACTGGTCCGCTGGTACATCGCGGATCAGCTGCTCGAGCCGACGGAGACACTCAACCAGCTTCTGGAAGGAAGGGTTACAACCTGGGTGGATGAAATGCGCGCAATTCGGGGAAAGACGCGGTTGAGCTGGCGAATCCTGAAAGAGCTAAATCGTACCGTCCTTTCACTACCTGAGGCGCTGGCTTACACTGCCTACCACTTCGTCCTTGATGTCAGGCTCTGGCGACGTTGGCAACACCTTCAGACGGCGCCGCGCTGAGCGATGTGGAGTCTTAACGAATGAATGTCTTGATTCTTAAGCTCGGTGCCACCGGGGACGTCGTGCGGACTACTCCGTTGCTGCATCATATTAGTGGGGAGATCACCTGGGTTACGGCGGCAAGCAACACCGTGCTTCTTGAGGGCTTGCAGCGGAATCGCCGAGTTTTCTCCTGGGAGGAGCGAGGACAAGTGTCAGATAAGCATTATGACCTGACCATTAATCTGGAGGACACGCTGGATGTGGCGGATTTCTTGAAAACCGTGAAGTGCGGTGAAGTCTTCGGCGCCTACGGTGATTCGAATGGTTCGCTACAGTATACCGAGAACGCCAGACATTGGTTTGATTTAAGTCTTATCAGCTTCTATGGACGGGAGCAGGCTGACAGACTTAAATTTCTTAACCGGCGGAGCTACCAGGAGATGATTTTTGATGGCCTTGGTCTGCAGTTTCGGGGTGAAGAGTATTTGCTGCCGGGACCGATCGAGACTGAATTAGCGGGTGATGTCGCGATAGCGACGGAAGCCGGTCATGTCTGGCCGATGAAGAAATGGGCTTATTACAGCAATTTGAAGCGGGAACTGGAAGAAATAGGATTGACTGTCAACGTTCTTCCAAAGCGTTCGTCGCTCCTCGAGCACCTTGCCGATGTGCAGAATCATCGGTGCCTAGTGAGCGGTGATAGTCTGCCCATGCATCTGGCCTTGGGAACGGCGACCAGATGTGTTACCATCTTCACCTGCACGAGCCCGTGGGAAATCTACGACTACGGCATTCAGACAAAGATTGTTTCGCCGTTGCTCGAGCAATTCTTTTACAAGCGCGGATACGATGAGCGCGCGACGACCGCGATTAGCGTAGATCAAGTAGTCGAATCCGTGATGGCTCAACTTGAGGCTACTGGGCCAGGCGCGGGCCGCGCAGCGGTTCGATGACACCGCTCATCGAGCAGAGGTCGGAAGTCGGGGCGAGGGCAGCCTATGGTTCCGGTTCATCAATTCATGACAACCGAACATCAAGCACTCTCCATGTCGCTTTACTAACTGGCGGCGGGGACAAGCCTTACGCGCACGGCATGGTCGAGGCACTAACATCCGCAGGAATGCAGGTTGATTTCATCGGCAGTGACGACCTTGGAGCGCCCGAGCTGCTTCGTAATCCCCGCGTCAATTTCCTCAATTTGCGCGGTGACCAACGCGCCGGAGCCAGCGTTCTGACGAAGATCGTGCGAGTCCTGAGGTATTACGCCAAGCTCATCACGTATGCAGCAAGGGCGAAGCCGAAACTCTTTCACGTTTTATGGAACAACAAGCTTGAGCTCTTCGACCGGACCCTGTTGATGCTCTATTACAAGATGCTCAACAAGCGCGTCGTTTTCACTGCGCACAACGTAAATAAAGGTAAACGGGATGAGAACGACTCCTGGCTAAATCGAGCTACTTTAACTATTCAGTATAACCTCAGCGATCACATTTTCGTTCACACCGATGGAATGAAAAGCGAAATGGTGTCTGAGTTTCGGATTCCGGAAAGCAAGATTAGCGTTATTCCATTCGGGATTAACAACACAGTTCCGAACACCAGCCTCTCGAACGCAGAGGCGAAACACCAGTTGGCGATAAGCAATAACGATAAGGCCCTGCTGTTTTTCGGCAACATTGCGCCTTACAAAGGACTCGAATATTTGATCGTCGCTTTTCGTGAGCTGTTGGAAATAGACCGCACTTATCGTCTGGTTGTGGTTGGAAAACCGAAGGGTCCGGCGAGCTACTGGACGAAGCTTCGACGCGGTCTTGCCGGCGGCGACATCGCGGATCGCGTCATTGCGAAGATTGAATACGTCCCGGACGAAGAAACCGAACTGTATTTCAAGGCCGCCGACGTTCTGCTTTTGCCTTATACCCACGTCTTTCAAAGTGGCGTTCTCTTTCTGGGGTATAGCTTCGGCCTGCCGGCGATCGCTTCGGACGTAGGCAGGTTAAGGGAAGAAATCGTTGAAGGTGAAACTGGATTTGTTTTCAAGCCACGAGACTCATCTGATCTGTCGCGGAAAATTCAAACCTATTTTAAGAGCGAGCTATTCCGTAACCTAGAAAAGCGACGCGAGGAGATTAAAACCTACGCTAATGAGCAGTACTCTTGGGGTCGGGTTAGTGACATAATAACGAAGGCGTATTCCTCGCTTCTTTAACAATGACTCCTTTGGTTTCCATTCTGATACCGGCCTACAACGCTGAGCGCTGGATCGGTGATACCATCCAATCGGCGCTGGCGCAGACATGGCCCCGGGCGGAGGTTATTATCGTTGACGATGGGTCGCGCGATCGGACCTTCCAAACAGCGCGGCAATTTGCTTCAAAGACCGTGTCTGTCGTGACGCAGGAAAACCAAGGAGCATCCGCTGCACGAAACAGAGCGTTCGAACTTTCCCAGGGAGACTATGTTCAATGGCTGGACGCGGACGATTTGGTCGCGCCGGACAAAATTGCGCGGCAAATGGAAGCGGCCGAAGAGGTCGGCAGCAAGCGAACTCTGATTTCGTCTGCCTGGGCTTACTTTATTTATAGCCAAAATCGAGCCGAGTTCGTGCCCACGCCACTCTGGTGCGACTTAGCTCCGGTGGAGTGGCTCATCCGGAAGATGGGGCAGAATCTGCAGATGCCGCCTGCGACGTGGCTCGTGAGTCGCGAATTGACGCAATCTGCAGGACCTTGGGACACCCGACTCACTTTCGATGACGATGGGGAATACTTTTGCCGGGCCGTGCGGGCGAGCGATGGTATCCGGTTTATTCCGGAGGCAAGAATTTTCTATCGCGTTTCGGGTCCCGGGACTAAGCGATTTTGATCGGTCAGAAGAAAAATTAGCATCCCTGTTTCTTTCGATGCAGTTGCATGTCCAGTATCTTCGTTCTCTGGAGGACAGCGAGAGGATACGGGCCGCCTGTTTGAGCTACTTGCAGAGACGGCTTTTTCGCTTCTATCCAGAACACAAACGGCTTGTCGACGAATTGCAACAGCTTGCGGGGAGCCTTGGCAGCCGATTGGAGGTTTCGCAATTACGCTGGAAGTACTCCCTCATACAAAAGCTACTTGGCTGGAAGTTAACCATGCGGGTTCGGCAACATTATAATCGGTCGAAGTCGTTTCTTGTTCGATCTATCGATAAGGCGCTGTTTTGTCTGGAAGGAACCCGCTGACCGCCGTTACCATGGCCACTAGTCCGAAATTTTTGGCCGCCTGGGAGGTCATTGTCCGGAAATTAAAGAAGAACCGGTGAACGAAACAAACTCGTCAGGAGGCGATGAAACTCGCCGCAAGTATGTCTTTGTCGGTGGTTCGCCGCGAAGCGGCACGAGCCTCCTCGGTCGCAACATTGCGCGGATGGAGAATTGTAGCGGCCTTGAAAACACCGGTGTGTTTGAAGACGAAGGACAGTTTCTCCAAGATGTCTATCCAACAGCGTCCGCTTACGGTGGGTCCAGCAGATGCGGCTTTGATCCGCGGATGCATCGCACCGAAAGCTCAGAGTTGTTAGCGCCGGCGAAGGTGGCGAGGCTGCGTGCTGCCTGGCATTCCTACTGGGACAATAGCAAAAGCATCTTCGTGGAAAAAACTCCGGAAAATTTCCTGATGACGCGATTTTTACAGACTGCTTTCTCCAACTCCTATTTTGTGGTGCTCAGGCGCCACCCGGTACCAGTGAGCATGGCCGGCCAAAGATGGACGTCTAACATCACGTCGCTGAACAGGATGTTTCAACATTGGCTTCATTGTTACAGGCTATTTGAAGAAGACAAAGAGCATCTCAAGCACGTTTACGAGTTAAGCTACGAAGATTACGTTGAGAACCCGGACAAGTACCACGAGGAAATTGCGGCGTTTATTGGCACCCGGCTTCCGGAACCACCCAAGGAAGACAGATTTCGCCTGGTTCTTCAGTGGCGCAGGCCCTCCTTGCGTGTGCCGGACCGAGCGATGGAAGGACCAGGCACTACTCACAATAAGAGATATTTTGATCGATGGTCTTATCTCTTAACTAAGTCACCTTTAAAAGCATACTACCGATTCATTGCCAGGAAGTACGAACCGGAATTTGCGAGATACGGTTATTCATTGATCGAAGGCTTTGCCGTTAACAGAGAGATAGTTGAAGCTGATAGCAACCTTTCTGCTCTTATTGGCCCAGTTTATTGCGCCGGAGCGGATCTCGCTGCCTTAGTGCGGCGATCTGCGGTACGAACGAGGGGCGCGGTGAGACGTGGATTGAGGGCGCTCGTGCCGGAGTTTGTCCGCAATAGAGTGCGACAGGCTCGCCAGGACAGTGAGACTGTTAGGACAACCAGAGGTGTTCATGCGAGCATCGTCGCCGCGGGTCCTAACCAGCCGGTCGTTCCGAGGACGAACCGTTGAGTCTGCCGCAATGAGTCGGTCTGCAAGCTGCTACTTGGATGAATCA
>QHPN01000169.1:5392-6087 GCA_003219115.1 Verrucomicrobiota bacterium
CAGATCTCAAGCGGCACACAATTTCGGGCGGTGCTATTACGATTGCCGCCCAGATTGCCAAATTCATGTTGAATCTCATCTCAACAGTAATCCTGGCACGCTTGCTGAGCCCACGCGATTTCGGTTTGGTTGCAATGGTAGCCGTCGTTACCAGTTTTCTGATGGTGTTCCGCCACGCCGGGCTGGCTACTCCAACAATTCAACGCGAACATATCACGCAGGCACAGGTCTCCAATCTTTTCTGGATTAACCTTGCCGTCAGTGGAATGTGCACACTGATCGTCGCGGCTTTGGCTCCCGCCCTCGCAAAGTTCTATCGCGATCCCCGGCTTATCCCAATAACTCTGGCCTTGTCGCTAATATTTCTCATTGGTGGCTTTAGGGTGCAACATTTGGCCCTGCTGAGGCGTCAACTACGTTTTTGGTCAATTGCTGTCATCGACGTCGGTTCCATGGCGATAGGGGGGGGCATCGGCATCATCATGGCGCTTATGCATTTCGGAGTATGGTCCCTTGTTGGCCTAAGCTTGGGGACAGAAATCGGCAGCTTTATATTGACCGGTTCTGTCTCGCGTTGGCGTCCAGACTGGCCATCTAAGGGTAGTGGGGTGCGTCCGCTCCTGGCATTCGGCGCCCATCAAAGTGCTGGAAACTTCATATTTAGCCTGGCTAGAGGATGCGACAATCTCTTGATT
>QHPN01000169.1:6159-16427 GCA_003219115.1 Verrucomicrobiota bacterium
TTTTCCTTCCGGCGTTGTCGCGCTTACAATCACAGCCGGCCAGGTATCGCTCGACCTTTATGCGAATGTATGGGGTCGTGATCATGGTGGCTTTTTTCTTTGCCAGCATGCTCCTGGCGCTTTCGCACCCGGTTACGCTCGTTTTACTTGGCCACAAGTGGGAGCAAGCTAGCGCCATTTTCGCGGGATTCACAGTTTTAGCGATTTCGCTTCCTCTCGCCAACGTAACAAGTTGGCTACTTACAAGCCAGGGGCGTGGGAAAGATATTTTAATTCAAAATTCGATTGCAGCGTTTCTTTCGCTGGCGTCGTTCATTGCCGGTTTGCCATTTGGGCCTGTCGGCGTAGCAATCGCGTTTTCGCTTTCCGGGCTCCTGCTGCGACTGCCGATCCTCTATTACAATGCCGGACGAAAAGGACCGGTCAGCACGAAGGATTTGTGGACTGGATTTTTATCGCACTTGCCGCTGTGGCTTGTTGTATTTGCGGCAACTTGGTGTGCACATCAACGGGTAGCCGGGGCACGCCCATGGATGCAGCTTCTAATATGTTTACCTATCGGCGCGACCGTGGGTATCGCGTTTATCGCAGTTTCCAAACCGCAGCGACGCGTCGCCAGGGACCTGTGGCAATCCGTCAATGAATTTCGCAGGCGAGAACGCACTCTGGCGGCGAATTGAAAGCGATTCACGGCAGCAAAGAGGTTCTCCAACCAAAGGCAATTTGAACTTCACTGGAATTCCTGAAAGCTTCGATGCAAGACCAGACTGAATTTGATCACGGGTATGTGTTTATTTGCGGCATGCCACGGAGTGGCACGACCATCCTTGGCCGTAACGTTGGGAGATTAGTAGATTGCACAGATCTTAAAAACACGGGAACCAGGGCAGACGAAGGCCAGAATGTGCAGAACGTTTATCCAACGGCACACGAATTAGGAGGGCCGGGTCGTTTTGGTTTTGATACGCGAGCCCATCGAACTGAGAGCTCAACTCTGTTGACGCCAGAAAATGTATCCAAGCTGAGAGCTAGCTGGCACAAGTACTGGGACAATGCAAAGCGCATTTACGTAGAGAAAACTCCTAGTAATCTGCTAGCGACACGCTTCTTACAAGCGGCTTTTGCTAATTCCTATTTTATTGTCATTCGCCGCCACCCCGTGCCCGTTGCAATGGCATCTCAGAAATGGAAGTTCAATGTGACATCCCTTGACAACTTGTTCAGGCATTGGCTGCACTGCCATGCGTTGTTTGAAGGCGATCGGAAATATTTGAAGCGAGTTTATGAGCTAAAGTATGAAAATTACGTGGAAGACCAGGATAAATACCACAACGAGATTGCGGCATTCATTGGGACGCAGGTACCCGAGCCTCCTAAGGACGACACCTTTCGTATTGTGCTGCAGTGGCGAAATCCCACTGGTTTGCGTGTTCCAGAGAAAGGGATGGAAAAGGCAAGTCCGATTCACAATCAGAAGTATCTTGATCGATGGCACAAACTTCTCACTGAATCGCCATTTCGGATTTACTATCGTTACCTTGTGCGGAAGTATGAGTCTCAATTTAATCAATACGGCTATTCGTTAATTAGCGGATTGCCCGACGGGAATGAGGTATTGTGTGAAGAGGGGATGATTGCCAACGGGCTGGGCGCCTTATCGTGCGTGGCGGCGGACACAGGCGCGTTGATGTGGCGGGTCGCTTTGCGATTCGGGGTAGCATCGCGACAGGTAACCAAGGCCATTCTGCCTCAACTTGTGATCGGGAAGCTCAAACAACTTCGAGCCACAGAAGGCTAATTGGAAGGTTACGAGCTCTATTCATTACACTCGGTGCCTACCTCAAGCCTGCGCATTTGGCTATGTCATCATCAACAATAGTGAACCACATCACCGTCCCACGCGTTGAGCAGCCAATTGGTGCAAGCTCCATGAAACAGTATATCGTCAGCCTCGTCGTAATATTGAATCGTTAATCAAGGTAAGAATGACAACACAAGTGATGAGCACCCAAGACGGCAATGACATCAAACGTAGATATGTGTTCATTTGCGGCTTGCACAGAAGCGGAACTAGTCTGCTTGGTCGCAATGTTGCGAGACTGGAAAACTGCACGGGTTTCAAGGATACTGGCGCGACCGAGGACGAAGGTCAATTTCTCCAGGATATTTACCCAATTAGCAAGGTTTACGGCGGTGCAGGAAGATTCGGATTCGACCCGCGTGCGCACCTGACAGAAATTTCGCCCCTGCTAACACCGGAGAACGCACTGAAACTCCGGCAAAGTTGGGAACGATACTGGGATCGGAGCAAGGCCATCTGCGTGGAAAAGACCCCCGGCAATCTTCTCAAGACACGTTTTTTGCAGGCAATGTTCCCGGAGAGTTACTTCATTGTGATAAGGCGTCATCCGGTATCGGTGAGTATGGCTAACCAGAAGTGGAAAGGAGATCTTGCCGCCATTCATAATCTGTTTGAGCATTGGTTGCATTGCCATGCGCTTCTCGACGAAGACAAAAAACATTTGAAACATGTTTACGAACTGAGTTACGAGGATTACGTTCGAGATCCTGGCAAGTATCACGCGGAAATTGCTACCTTTATCGGCAGCAGAGTTCCAGAAGATCTTATGGAACCAGTGACCGGTGTTTATAATCAAAAGTATTTCAACCAGTGGTCTGAGCTCTTGAATACATCTCCCCTTAAAGGTTACTATCGCTTTGTTGCTGCCAAATATGACGCATTGTTCACGAAATACGGGTACTCTTTAATGAAAGGGTTCGGCGGGAATGAAGAACAGTTTCTTGGAGCAAATCGAATCGGCGAGACTGCTGGAGCTTTGTATTGTTTGTTGGCAGATGCTAATGCGCTGATAATTCGCTTAGCGACAAGATCTAAAGGGTACTTCAGGAGACAAGTCAGGGCGCACCTCCCTGAATCACTCAAAGTCCGAATCAAAGATGCTGTTCCGAAACCGACTCACGTTAAGAGTCCCCCGACGATAGCGTCGTCTTAGAGAACAGAACGCTGCCGTCTTCGTTAGGGTAAGGCGAGCTTGCTGCACAGATTGATATGTTAACAGAAACAAAAACGATTAACAGGCCCGACACTACGGCGGTGGTGGCGGCACCGTCACGACTTTTGGGCAATTACTTAAATAAGCCGGCTCAATTCTTGGCCATTTTACTACAGTTCGCACTAATTGCCGTCATCATCGACAATTGGCACCTTGAAAGTCAGGTGCTAGCACGGCTGATGTGGCTGGCGGTTGTGGGTTTCGCCATTCACCATCTATTGCCGCAAAGGTTTCGGCTACCATTCTTTGCACTGTTGTCGCTGGTGGCAGTCGTCACTGGTGTCGGTCACATCGGACCTAACGTCTGGATGGGGTGGTTGAGTGGAAGAATTTCCTCGAGTGGCCTTCTCTATCACTTTTTTCCGGGATTAACACTTGTCGCGATTGGGCTTGGTCTCATCGGGCTATGCCACCTGCCGATTCGCTTTGCTGCGCGCGTTGGTCTGGTGGCGGCCGCCGGCGCCGGACTCGCCTTCCTGCGGGGGCATAGCCAGTGGTTTCCGGATATTGCCGACATGTGGGTGGTTCTCGGCTCAATGTTCATGTTCCGCTTGATTGTCTATCTCTATGACCTGCAGCATCGGACAGCGCCGTTCAGCTTTTCGCGGGCCGTCTCCTATTTCTTTCTGCTACCGAATGTCTGTTTCCCACTGTTTCCGGTAGTAGACTACAAGACCTTCTGCTCGACCTACTACAATGAAGACTGGGTTCCTATCTACCAGAATGGAATCCGCTGGATGATTCGCGGCGTAGCCCAGCTACTCTTGTATCGAATAGTTTATCAGTATGCGCCGCTGGACGTATCCACGCTTTCGTCCTCGCTGGACGCCGTTGGATTCATGTTGGGCACGTATCTGTTGTATCTGCGTGTCTCAGGCACTTTTCACCTGATTGTGGGTTTGTTGCACATGTTCGGGTTTAATCTGCCCGAGACCCATCACCTGTATTACCTGGCCACAAGCTTCACTGATTTCTGGCGCCGCATTAACATCTATTGGAAAGACTTCGTGATGAAGCTTTTCTTCTATCCGACGCATTTCAAGCTGCGGAAGATGGGGACGATACCGGCATTAGCGGTGGCGACGATGGTGACGTTTCTTGCCACCTGGTTGCTGCACTCCTGGCAATGGTTCTGGATTCTGGGCAAACCGTTATTCAACTGGAAGGATTTTTCCTTCTGGATGATTCTGGCGGTGCTGGTGCTGGTAACGGCGATCTACGAGACGACGCGTGGGCGGAAGCGAACTCTTCGGCCCTCGCGGGTTACTATTCGAACGCGCTTGATGTATGGCTTGCAGGCAGGGGGGACCTTTTGCGCGATGTGCCTTTTGTGGACATATTGGTCCTGCCAATCGTGGTCGGAGTTTGAGACTTTGATGGATGCGGCATCCAAGCCGAGCTGGAGCGATGTGCTCGTGATTCTTGGAGTCTTCGCACTGGTATGCGGCGGCGGGATGTTGTGGGGGCAATCGAGCCGGGAGACCTCAGAGGGCAAAAGAACAACGGCGGCCCGGGGGCCATTTCCGTTCTGGCGTTCGGCCGTTGCAGTCACGGTTGGGTCGCTATGTCTTCTTGCCGGACCATCTCTTGCTACGCGGACAATCCCCGCAACTAAAGGTGCAATAGCGCGGCTTCACGACGATGTCTTAAATGCGCGCGACATGAATCAGCAGCGCCGCGGATACTACGAAGACCTTGACGTTTCTCGGAAAGATAACTGGGGGTGGCAGAATGCTGAAGAGCCGGAGGGATGGGATAAAGGCAAAAAAGCTTTTGTTCGCCCGCGCTCAGACTTCTTGTTAACCGACGTCGTTCCATCGATGAACACGGTGCTTGCCGGCGCTCCTTGCACCTCCAACTCCCTGGGAATGCGTGACCGGGAATATCAGAAGGCGAAGCCAGCGAACACATACCGAATTGTCCTTTTAGGGGCTTCGAATGACATGGGAACGGGCGTGAAAAACGACCAGACGTACGAGAATCGCGTCGAAGACAAGCTCAATGCGCATCTTCCGGACGCGCGCTATTCACAGTACGAAATCCTGAACCTGGCCGTCAGGGCCGATAGTATCCTTCAAAGGGTGCTGAGGCTCGAACAGGAAGGCTTTCAGTATCAACCTGACGCCGCTATACTGTCGGTTAGCGCAGTCGATGAGCAGTTCATCGCGTCCCATTTAAGAAAGGCTCTGATGCAGGGAATCGAACCAACTGGCGATTACGGTGATGTCGTGCAGTCAGTCATCCGCAGGGCGAGGGTCAATGGAAAAATGCCGGCAGTGATGATTGAACGTCGTCTGCAACCCTATGTTACCGAACTATGGGCGTGGTCGTTCCGACGATTTGCGCAGCAATGCGCTCAGCACGGAATCCGTCCAGTGGTCATGTACCGTCCCGCGCCAGCGGATTTCGCCGGATTGGAAGCGACTGGTCGGAGCAAAACGCTTCAGTTGGCCCGGGCAGCCGGACTGGAAGTCATGGATCTGTCCCCGGCCTTTGACGCAGTGACTGACCGTTCTTCGCTCATCCTTGCGAAATGGGATGATCATACGACCGCACTTGGTCACCGGTTGCTGGCGGAAGAATTATACAAGGATCTGCTCGCACTACTGTTTAGTTCGTCGAGCCAACAAAAAATATCGCCTCAGCCGAAGCCTTAAGGCCGGTGAGGCGGAGCCCAACTGGTTCACTGCCCAACGGATTTCCAAGGTTTGGTAGTGGCCTTTCACGTACATTCCATCTACTAAATGTAACTATGAATGAGCAAGAAATTAAGTCAGCGCTTAAGACTTACATCCTTAATGAGTTTCTGCCCGGCGAAGATCCCGCGGCGTTGACCGACGCTACACCGCTGATGACGACTGGAATCCTTGATTCCATAGCCGTGCTTAAGGTTGTCACATTCCTGGAAAACGAATTCAGTATTACGGTTGAGCCGCACGAAGCGGTAGTCGATAATCTGAACACAATTTCCGATATCGCCCGTCTCGTGATAGCCAAGAAGACGTGATTCGGACCGAATCGCGGGAATTTGTCATTCTTTGGCAAGCGTCCTGCGAATCGCAGTTAAATCACCCTCCGGGAATTTGGCATAACTTCAATGTATATAAGAGTATTGCACCAGCTTCTGGATCAGTCGGCGGAGCGCTTTCCTAGCCGTCCGGCCGTTGAGGAATCGCAGGGGGGCAGCATTAGCTATTGCGACCTGGCGCGTTTGTCAGATCGCCTGCGCGACCGTCTCTGCCAGATGGAGGTGCACCCGGGAGATCGCGTCGGTTTGTGCATGCGAAAATCCGCCGACGGTATTGCTTCGTTGTTTGGCATTATGAAGGCGGGAGCCGCCTATGTTCCAGTCGATTCAACTGCGCCCCCTTCCCGGAACGCATTCATATTTCACAATTGCGCGGTCAAAGTCTTGATCGTTGAAGCGCGACTGGAAAACGGGTTGCGGGAGCAATTCAGCCAGCTTGGTTACACTCCTCAGTTAATTGTCATTGACGGAGTTGGGGGTGGCATCCCGCTCACGCAGGCGTTGGAACAACTTGATGCGATTGAGCTGGCTCCAGCCGCTATAACCGTAATTCCCGAACCGTCCCAACTCGCCTACATCTTATATACGTCAGGCTCAACAGGGCAGCCTAAGGGCGTTATGCTATCTCACAGCAATGCTCTCGCCTTTGTCGATTGGTGCTCCGACGTGTTTCAACCCAACGAACACGATCGCTTTTCCTCGCACGCCCCATTTCACTTCGATCTGTCGATTCTCGACATTTATGTCTCGCTCAAACACGGCGCGACCTTGGTGCTCGTCGAGGAGCAGTTAGGCAAGGACCCGGCGCGTCTGGCACCGTGGCTTGCCGAAAAGAAACTCACAATCTGGTATTCGGCCCCTTCCATTCTGAGTTTGCTGGCACAGTTCGGGAAACTGGATCGGCACGATTATTCTTCCCTCAGACTTGTGTTATTTGCCGGCGAAGTTTTTCCAATCAAATACCTCAAGCTTCTAAAGTCGTTGTGGCCGCATCCGAAGTATTTCAATCTCTATGGCCCGACGGAAACGAACGTCTGTACCTTTTACGAGGCTCCATCGGTGATTCCGGAGTCCCAAACGGAACCGCTTCCCATCGGGAAGGTCTGTCCGTATTGTCAGCCTCTGGTGGTGAATGAACTTGGGAACGAGGTCGCACGCGGGGTGGAAGGAGAATTGTGTATTGCCGGCGCCAGCGTGCTGCAGGGATATTGGAATCTGCCCGAACGAACTGCCAAGGCCTTCCTGCCTGGGCGTGAGACTCGCTGGTATCGAACCGGCGATATTGTGATCGAGCTTCCAGACGCGACCGTATGATCAAGAAGCGCGGGTATCGGATTGAATTAGGTGAGATCGAAGCCGCACTGTATCGGCACCCGGCGATCAAAGAAGCGGCCGTCCTGGCATTCCCTGACGACGACGGAGTGCCAGTCAAAGCGTTCACCAGTACGCGAGATGGATCGCGGCTATCGATAATCGAACTGAAGCAATTCTGTTCGGAAAATCTTCCTCTCTACATGGTTCCCGATTTTTTCTCCTCGCTCGAGTCACTGCCCAAAACCTCGACCGATAAAATAGACTACCAGAAACTTAAGAGCATGAAATGAAGCTGTACGGCAAATGAAAATTCTCGTTCCGACCAAGCGGGTTCCTTCTACTGACGAACGGGTGCGCATTCGCCCGGACGGATCGGGAATTGAAGACGCCAGTCTGGCGTACATGATTAATCCGTTCGACGCCATCGCGCTTGAAGAAGCCCTCCAAATTCGCGAGCAACGTGGATCGAACGTGGAAGTGACCGCCATCGGTATCGGCAACGCCGATTTTGAGAGCGAGCTTCGCACCGCGCTGGCGATGGGAGCCGATCGCGCCCTGCGAGTTGATTTCGACGGTTGCCATGATCCCTGGAGCGTGGCGCAGACGCTCGCCGCCGTTGTGCGACGCGAGAAACCTGATCTCGTGCTGATGGGCAAGCAGGCTGTGGACGACGATGCCAATCAGGCGGGCCAGATGCTTGCTGGCCTGTTGGATTGGCCTCAAGCGACTTTCGCTTCCAAGATCGAGTTCGTCGAACCAGCCCGATTGAGTGTTGCCCGCGAAACCGATCGCGGCTTGGAAACGATTCTCATCCGGTTGCCCGCAGTAATTACAACAGATCTGCGCCTGAACGAGCCGCGTTACGCTTCGCTGCCTGCCTTGATGAAAGCAAAAAAGCGGCCAATCGAAACGATTTCGTGCCAGGATTTAGGGGTGTCGCCTGAACCAAAGGTGCGTCTTGTCCGCCTCGAACAAGTCACCATCGATCGGACATGTGAGCGCGTCGCCGACGCGGCCGAACTTGTGCACAAGCTGCGATACGAGGCGAAAGTAATCTGAGCGCGCGAGGCGCGCATTACTGAAGCGGACGATGACCATACTAGCGGTAGCGGAACACGATGGAACACAGGTCCGCTCCGGCGCGTATTCTGCCCTAACCGTTGCCCGCGATCTCGCCAAGAACTCGGGCGATAACGTCGAACTGCTGGTGCTCGGTAGCGGCCTCGATTCGGTTGCCGCTGACGCATCGCGCTTTGCACCGGTAATCGTCGCTGACCATCCGTTGTTGGCCAATCCAACAGCCGATCGTTACGCGCGAATCATTGCCAATGTTGCAAAGGCACGCGACGCAGTGAGCATCATCGCCAACTCGACGACATTTGCGAAAGACATCCTTCCCCGCGCGGCAGCGCTCCTAAATGCTGCTATGGCTGGAGATGTAACCGGTTATTCTGTCGGGAATGGAGAATTATTATTGCGCAGGCCGATGTACGCAGGGGCGGCAATGGCGGTAGTAACCTTGTCCGGGCAGCCCCAGGTGATCACGGTGCGGGCCTCTGCCTTTCCTTCCGCCGGGCCGCTCGATCAACCGGGGGAACGCACCGTGTGGAATGTGGACGCCTCGACACTGCCGAATCATAGCGAATACGTCGGACTCGAATCGCGTCCTACGCTGCGTCCCGAATTGACCGAAGCCCGCGTTGTTGTTTCTGGTGGACGGCCCTTTCGGACCAGTGAGGAATTCGAGAATTATGTTGGCCGCCTAGCCGACGCTTTAAACGGAGCAGCCGGATGCACCCGCGCGTTGGTGGATGCCGGCATTGCGCCTAACGAATGGCAGGTGGGACAGACCGGCAAAGTCGTTGCCCCGCAGCTGTACGTCGCGCTCGGCATTTCAGGAGCCGTGCAACACTTGGCTGGAATGAAAAACTCTCGCGTTGTTGTTGCCGTCAACAGTGATCCTGAGGCGCCGATGTTTTCCATCGCCACCTACGGACTGGTAGGTGATGTGCGCCAGATCGTTCCCGAATTGATCCGGGAATTAGGCAAATGAGATATTTCATGGACGAGCACTTTCTCGCTGTGCTGACGCGCGAAATCTTCGGCAACGTCTCCGACACCTCGAAGCTATGGTTCTGGGGCCTCTCTGCCTTGTCGACGGGCGTGCTGGCATGGGGTGTTGCGCGCCGGGTGCGGCGGTGGCGAATCGGGAAGCCCGACACCGAATGTCTCAGCCTGCGCGCGGGCCTGATCAACCTCTGGCAATTTGTGTTGTTACAGCGGCGGGTGCGGGGACACGGCGCGGCGGGCGCAGCGCATATTCTCTTGTTCGGCGGTTTCGTTGTGCTGTCGATCGGGACGGGTCTGATTGGGGTCGAACATGGGCTGGAGAAGCTGCTGGGCCATGCACCAACCGACCCGGTGTTTCACAAGGGACTCTATTTCGCGGTCTACGAGTTTGTAATGGACCTCGCTGGGCTGGCTTTACTAGCTGGGTGCGGTTTTTTCGTATATCGCCGCTGGAAGCGACCTCCTGAAGTCGGTCACGAATGGCAAGATTGGCTGGTGGCAAGATTGGCTGGTGCTCGCCCTTTTCGTGGTAATCGGGGTGACCGGATACGTGCTGGAGGGCCTGCGAATCGTGCGCGAGCAAACTCCGTTGCCGGGAGTTTCGTTTGTGGGAGTGCTCTTTGCGCGCGCCTTCGAAAGCCTCGGGATGACACCGGCAGGCGCGAGTGACTGGCATATCACGACGTGGTGGTTCCACGCCGTGTTGGCGCTAACCGTGATCGCACTTTTCCCGTACACGCGGCTTCTCCACGGAATTGCCGGGACCGTAAGATTGGCCGCCG
>QHPN01000274.1:0-2549 GCA_003219115.1 Verrucomicrobiota bacterium
TTCATCAGTCCAAATTTTCTCTTCATCAGTCCAAATTTTCTCAAAGCCAAGACCAGCCGTAGCCGCCATCGCGGTCATTTCGGCGGGCGAATATTTGTAAGAGAATTCGGTGATGATGTGTTCGTCGGTCGCGAACTTAAAAGCGGTATCGGCAATGGTCACAGTTTGCGGAACTTTGCTGATGAGATGCATCTCAATGCGCCCGACTTTTTCATTGTAAATGGCACGGTGACACCATTGTCGCAGGTAAAAATCCGCGTCGAGCTCGCGATTGATGCGCGCGAGCAAGTTTAGATTGAAGTCGGCAGTCACCCCCGCGCTGTCGTTGTAAGCGCGTTCCAGGATAAATTTCGATTTTTTCAAATCCACGCCAATGAGTGCACGACCGCCCGGGCCGGCAATGCCCGCGATCTTTACCAAAAAATCGGCTGCGTCGTCGGGCTCGAGATTGCCGATGGTTGATCCAGGAAAATAGACGACGGTGCGAGTTGGTTTGCGGTTGCGCCGGGGCAGATCGAAGGGCTGGAGGTAATCGGCACAAACGGGAAGAACTTCCAGTCCTGGAAATCTCTTGCGAAACGCAATGCTCGATTGCGTCAATTGTTCGCGCGAAATGTCCACCGGGACGTAAGCCACCGGCGCGTCCAGGTGCTGCAGGAGAATTTGCGTTTTTGTTCCCGCACCGGTGCCGAGGCCAATCAATTCGATACCCGAGCGCATCGCCGATTTCCCGTCCACGCTCGCGCAAAATCTGCATCTCCGTACGAGTGATGTAATACTCGGGCAGCTCGCAGATTTTTGAGAAAAGAGCGGAGCCGGTTTCATCGTAGAAGAATTTGCACGGCAGTGTCCGCGGCTGCTGCGACAGCCCGGCGATGACCTGCTCGCAAAATTCTGCATCGGCCGGCGCGAAATCGAGCACGGCGATTTGCCCGGCATGGGGATTCATCTCGCGTCGCGGGCCAGCCGGATCCCGGTGAACTGCCAGCGTTTCTCCGGTTGAAAAAAGTTTCGGTATGTGGCGCGGATGTGTGATTGCGATGTTGCACAGGACCCGCCGCGCAAGACGTATTGATTGCACATGAATTTCCCGTTGTATTCGCCGATCCGATTGCCCCGGGCGCGGAGTGGTAACTGGGGTAGAGGGAATACGCGCTGCGTGTCCATTCCCAAACGTCGCCAAACATCTGCGTTAAGCCGTTCGCGGCGGTTGCTGGTGCAGGATGGAATCGCTCAGATTCCACGAAATTGCCTTCGATGGTTTCATCCTGCGCCACTCGCTCCCACTCGAATTCCGTCGGTAACCGTGCGCCAGAAAAATTCGCGAAGGCGTCGGCTTCGAAATAACTTACGTGCGTGACCGGTTCATTTTCATCGACCGGGCGAAAACCTGACAGGGTGAAATGCCACCAGGCGCCGTCGCGTTTTTCCCAATAGAGCGGCGCTTCCCAACGCTGCTCGTTTATGGTCATCCAGCCGAGCGACAGCCAGAATTCCGGTCGATGATATCCGCCGGCTTCCATGAAGCGCTGATATTCGCCACAGGTGACCAAACGTGACCCGAGAGAAAACTTTGGAATGAGAACGCGATGCTGTGGCCCTTCGTTGTCGTACGAGAAACCGTCATCGCGATGCCCGATGCTCGCCACCGTTCCATCGAAATCGCTAAAACTCATCCGTGGTGGCGCTTGCATCTTTTCTTCCGTCTGTTTTCGGAAAATCGGATGTAGCGGATTCTGCGCAAAGACATGCTTGATATCAGTCACCAGCAGTTCCTGGTGCTGCTGTTCGTGATGTATCCCTAACGTGATGATCGGTTCAATTTCGTCCAGCAGGTCGTCCGACGCCGAGCCAACAAGCTCTTCGATCTGTCGATCAACGCTCGCGCGATAGCGAGACGATTCGGCCACCGTTGGTCGCGAGATCAAACCGCGCAAATCCCGCCGATGCATCGTACCGGCAGCGTTGTAATAGGAATTAAAAAGAAAGGCGTATTCCGGAATCGCCGGCACATAGCCCGTAACAAATTGCTTGAGCACGAAGGTTTCGAAAAACCACGTCGTGTGGGCCAGATGCCATTTGGTCGGACTGACGTCCGGCATCGATTGCACCACGCAATCCTCCGCTTCCAGGTCGCGCGTGAGCAGTTTCGAAAAATCGCGCACATCACGATAACGCGCGGATAACGATTCTGCGCGTGATATTGCCCGCGCGGAAGCGGGCTTCTCCCCGATCGCCGGCATCACTCAGGTCTCGTCGGTCTCGTGCTCTTCCCGACGCGCCTCCAGCATTTGATCGTGCGCGGCTTCTTCCAAACCGCCGCTAACCAATGATTGCCCGAGTGTTTCGTCATCCTCATGAAACCCCGGACGGGGGGCGCGATGGGCGAGCGATTCCGGAACAATCTCGTGCTCGTCCTCGGAAACCTCTAGGCCGCCGCCGATTTCTTCCGGCGCGCTGGTGTGCGAAACGCCCATTAGCTCTTGACGAGCCTGTTCCCAATCGGCATCGGTGAAATCATCGGGTTCGCGTTCGTCGATCAATGCGAT
>QHPN01000274.1:2622-4353 GCA_003219115.1 Verrucomicrobiota bacterium
TTTTTCCCAAGCTCGGTTGTGAGTTTTCATTCATGTACATAAATGAATCGGATTTCAGTGAAAGATTGTGCGCAGGAAGGGAATTGTCGAGCGATCAATTCGTATCGCCACAGAATAAGGCTGTCAGGATAATGTGCCAATGATTCCGTTGCGGGACGAAATTTTTATTCGCTGGAACGGTGAACATGTTGCCTTCAGCGAATACGGTGACCTTAATGGCGAGCCGGTGATGTTTTGCCACGGTTGGCCGAGCTCGCGCATCATGGCGCAGTTTATCGATGAGGCCGCCCGCGAATTGCGGGTCCGCATTATTTCGCCAGACCGTCCCGGGATTGCCGATTCAAGTTTTGCGTCGAACCGCAAACTGCTCGATTGGCCGCCGCTCGTTTCTGAGCTGGCAGATTCTTTGAAACTGGAAAGATTTCGAGTGCTGGGGATTTCCGGCGGCGCGCCGTACGCTTACGCTCTGGCGTGGGCCCTGCCGGAGCGGGTGCGCGCGATCGCGGTGGTGAGCGGCGCGCCCGACATTGCTGAATTGAGCGATCATAGCGGTCTTCTCCCGCTTTATTGCTGGCTGATGTGGGCCGAAAAGAAACTGCCACCGCCGCTCTGCCGCCTGGGCTTTCGTCTGGCGCGGCCTTTTCTTTCGTTGCGACCGCCGCGGCGCAGTCGACCGTGGCTCTTGAAATTTCTGCAGCCGTTCGATGCCGATTCGTTGCGTGACGAAAAAGCTTTCGAAGCGTGTTTCGAAAGTCAGCGCCAGGCTTGGAAAACGTCTGCCGAAGGGGTGATGGCGGATGCGCAATTATTTGCGCAGCCCTGGGGATTTTCGCTCAGTGAACTGCGGGTGCCGGTTCGTTTGTGGCACGGTGATTCCGATCGCAGTTTTTCGCTTGGAACCGCGCGCGAAATGGCGAAAAAAATTCCGAATTGTAATTTTCGGATGATCGAGCGCGCTGGCCATTATTCCGTGCCCATCCGTCACATTCACGAAATCCTGCAGGATTTGATCGCCGTTTGATGCCCCCCTCCCGGTTAGCATCAGGCGGCAGAGCCACTCCTTGAGGTTGCAGTGCAAAATTTTGCATGCGCCGGGCACAACTCAGGCTACGAATTTCGCGTGGAAGATTTCACTGCCGGCATCATCAGCGGTCAGCCCGCGCGACGAAAATTAACTCTCGGGGACGAATGGGACGCAAAGGTGCGAAAGCTCGTGCGCGAGTTCGGCCCTGCGCGTTCGCCGGAGCTGATCGAGGAAATGATCGTGACGGCCCTAAGAATGGCGCGGGAGAAATTGAGCGTCGCCGATCTAAAGTTGATTTCGCGTTCGATGAAGGAAATGCGCTACGCCGCGAAAGTCTTTGCCGGTTATCAGGCGTTCCGAAAGCTCGGCGTGTTTGGCTCGGCCCGCGTTGCCGATGATTCGCCGGAAGCGAAAGTGGCGGAAGAATTTTGCCGCCAGATGGTCGCCGAAAATTTCATGATCATCACCGGCGGCGGCGATGGAATCATGGGCGCCGCTCAGCGCGGGGCCGGGAGCGACATGAGTTTCGGGTTGAACATCCGGTTGCCTTTCGAGCAACGCGCCAATCTCATCATCGAAGGCGACAAGAAACTCATCAACTTCAATTACTTTTTCACCCGCAAACTCAATTTCGTGAAGGAAACTCACGCCCTCGCGCTCTTCCCCGGCGGCCTTGGCACGCTCGACGAATCATTCGAAGTCCTCAC
>QHPN01000275.1 GCA_003219115.1 Verrucomicrobiota bacterium
CAGCGCGCTGGGTGGGGCAGAAACTGGTGATTCGCATCGTGCGCTCGCTCACGCCTGCCTCCGTTGGGCAATTGAACGACAAATTCGCGGATTTGCTGCGTCGCGGATCGATCGTCCAAGGCAAAGCGCTGCCGCAGGAACGAAATGAGCCGGAGATTCTGTCCCTTCCGCGGCTGATTCTTTGTCCGCATCGCCGCAGCTTTGGACGATTCCGTCAGTTACTCGACGCCATCAATCGCGCCGAGTGCGCGTAAAGGCGCGAAGCGGGAATAATGGAGTAGGGGAGTGATGGGATGAGGTTTTGCTGCGCATTTCCCCATTACCTATTAACCCCCCGTTTCACGAGGCGGTCTGAGACTGCGCTGATTCGCCGCGCTTTTCGACAATATAATCGTGAATCGTGTTCACGCTGCGGA
>QHPN01000170.1 GCA_003219115.1 Verrucomicrobiota bacterium
TCACTACCGTTGGCGCGATGTTTTCGAAAATAGTCGGTGCGTTGGGCCTCACGATCCTTCTAAGCTCCTGCGCCACGGTAGTCCGCGGTGTGCACGAGGATCTCAAAGTTGTCAGCGAACCTGCCGGAGCTGATGTCTTTCTGTCAACGGGGGAAAAAGGGGTGACGCCGGCGACGTTTCGAAAGCGCCGGCGCGGTAACAGTTTCCTGGTTACTGTAACCAAGCCGGGTTACTATTCGCAGACGGTTACGGTAAAAAGCAAAGCGTCGGCGACCGGCGCTGCGGCAACGGCGGGGAATGTGGCCGGGGCCGGAATTGGTGTTGCCGTTGATGCCGGTACCGGCGCGTGGGACTCACTTTATCCAAATCCAGTCTCGGTCCGGCTGGTTCCGCAACCGGGCGAACATCCTGCCAGGAGCCGACGGCTTGCGGCCGGTAATTATCCCGTTGCGATCCCGGATGAGCGCGCAGGAATGGTCCGCAGTCCTTACACGCGGCGACTGTACGATGTGCAGGCCGTGCCGCATGGATCGTTGGTGCATGATGTAGACGTCGATAAATTCTTTCTGAATCCGTGAGCGCGGAAGGGTCTGCAGCCCGCGTATCGGGCGCGGGCATTGTAGCCGGGATCGGTGATCCCAGCGCCGGCATCACCGATGCCGGCTACAGATGCATGTGTCAGCTGCGAGTGATCCAATTCGATGTCGCGCGGCACTTGAATTTCCCCTTCGTTGGTTTGCTGCTAGTGCAACTTGTAAACTTCCACCAAGCCCACACCTGTTGTACCGTTCTTGCCTGACACGATCGCAGTATAGTTGCCGTTAGGCAGAGTGGCCAGGATAGCCGATTCAAGATCGCTGGGAGGGGCGAAGCCAGTAGCTTGAATGGCGCCCTCCTGGGTGTTTTTCCAGTTGTCGTTAGAAGCGACGACATTGCCGTTGCTATCCAGGAGTGTGAGCCATGGATCAGCCAGTGCGCCGTTCACTCCAAACTTGGTGAGGGTTGGCCCGAGCGCGCGAATAATGAGCTGGATGCTCCCGTTGCCGCCGCTCGAGCTAAAACCCCCGATAAGGACATGATCGCCTGTGCCGACAAAGCCGCGGATAGAAGCGTTGCTCAGTCCCGACGAGGTGGAATAGACCTCAAGCAGGCCGTTGCCGGTGGTGGCATTCTTTCCCGATAGAACGGTGGTATAGGCGCCCGGTGCCAATGTTGTCATGATGACTGACTCGCGTACATCCGCGGGCCGATAGTTTATTGGAATCTGGCCGGCGTTGGCGGCACTTTGCCAATTATCGTTACTGGTCATCGTTGAAGTGGAATTGTGAAGCGCCAATACCGGGTCCTGTAGCGCATCGGGAACACCGAAGCTGGTGAGGGTAGGACCGAGCGCTCGACTAATAACCTGCTTGGAATCGTTGCCAGTGATAATGAAACCGCTAATTAGCGCGCCCTGGCCCGTCTCCACAGATCCGCGGGAGGAAATGTTTGCCAGTGTGGGTGTCGGACCTTGTGGGGGCTGGAAAGCCAGAGCTCCAACCAATTTGGAGGCAAAGGTGGTTTGTACCCCGCTCGGAGTAATCTTAAGGATGCTGCCAACCAGGGTTTGTTGTTCCCAATGCGATTCCCCGACAAACAGATTGTCCGCGCTGTCAATCGCCAGAGCACCTGGAGTTATATCCGAGGCAATGGTGCTTCGCAGCCCGGATGGGGTAAACTTATAGACTGCCCCTTCCACTAAGTCCCACGGATCGCCGCCATCCGCCACAAACAGACTGCCCCCGCTGTCAAAGGCCAGTTGAAATGGCCAAACCAAGCCCGAGGCAAAAGTGGTTCGTATTCCGTCCGGAGTAAATTTATCGACTTCTCCTTCTCCGGAAACAGCCACAAACAGGTTGCCTGCCCTGTCAAAAGCCAGACCTTGAGGTTCACCCAATCCGGAGGCAAAAGTGCTTCGCGCTCCGCTTGGAGTAAATTTATAGATAAAGCCGCTGTAGAACTCCGTCGCAAACACGTTGCCTGCGCTGTCAAAGGCCACACCAACTGGAACAGATAGCCCAAGGGCAAAGGTGGTTCGCACTCCAGTCGGAGTAAATTTATAGACGGCGCCGCTCCCTGCATTTTCGTCCCCTGCATCTGCCACAAACAGATTGCCCTCGCTGTCACAGGCCAGATTGAATGGGGTCGTTAATCCGGAGGCAAATATGCTTCGCACTCCGTTTGGAGTGAACTTATCGATGCTGCCGGTGAAGCCGCCGCCGCTGTCCACACCTACCGCGAACAGGTTCTGCGCCGGCGCGCGCGCACAGATTAGACTAATTACCGCTAAACACAGCACCCCGGTTATTGAACGACGTGTGAGACCAAGGGTAGGCTTTAATTTCGTTTCCGCTTGCTCCTTCTTCATGGGTTTTACTTTCTACCTTTCTACTTGAGCTATTTTTTGTTTCACTGTTTGGTCATGGTGCCGACGGTGCTTAACTCAATGGTGCCGGGTGGGTCTGTGTCGATCCACTTGAGCTCAGCACCTCCCTTCACGATGTAAATATAAAACTGCTTCATGTTGCCGCTTCCCGATAACCACGTCATCGTGCCGTGGCCGGTCGCATCCACGGCATAGGTGCCATCACGCAGGTTATGGAAATTTGTTCCATCCGATCTCAGGATCAGGTCAACGTGAAAGGTGCCGGTCGCGGGGTTGTAGGTGATGAGACCGACGGCACTCAATGGGACGGATTCGGGTTTATTGTTTGTGCCTCCCAAGTCCCAGCCCTGGCCGTGCCAAACATAGTTCCCCGAAACGTCGTTGATGCTGAATGAACCAGCTCGTGCACTAGTCGAAAAGGCTGGCGCAAGGCCGATAATGGAAGTCGCTAACGCTAATAGCAGAGGGACTCGCATGCGGTTTTTGCTAGTGTTTAAATTTCTCAGTTTGTTCTTCATGATTCAGTAGTTTCCCTTTCATTGGGATAAGGCGAGAAACGGCGATCAAAGTGATCATTTGAATTGGATTTTTTTGAGACATTTTCGGCGTGCAGGGACTCTTCGGGTTTGGTAGCGTGTGAAAAACAGGTACGGATACGCCTTCGATCTCTCAGCTAAGAGTGACCGAGCTCCTAGAGCAATGGAGCCAAGGGGACGATGCTGCCCTCGCGGAATTGACGCCGCTCGTCTATGAGGAACTCCGGCGTCTTGCCCATCGTCAGATGGGTGGAGAACGACCCGACCACACACTGCAAACGACGGCGCTGGTCAATGAGGCTTACCTGCGCCTCGCCGACCAAACCAATCCACCCTGGCAAAACCGCGCGCACTTCTTCGCTGTCGCCGCCCGGGCGATGCGCCGAATCCTGGTTAGCTACGCGAGGGCTCAGCGATCCGAAAAGCGTGGTGGCGGCGCGCTCAAGATGGAATTGGACGAAGCAGCGATTGTTTCGCCGGAACAATCAAAGGCAATAGTTGATCTGCACGAGGCATTGGAGAGGCTGGGTACGCTCGACTCAAGAAAGGCCCGGGTGGTGGAACTCAAATATTTTGGCGGACTCAATCATGACGAAATCGCCGAGGTGATGAAGATCTCGACGATAACGGTTCGACGGGATTGGGCCTTTGCCAAGGCATGGCTATACGAAGAATTGCATAATGCTACCTGAATGAAGTAACTCTCTAAACTGCCTTTGGACGGCGAGTCGAGTATGACGCCAGCGCAATTAGAAACCATTGAGGAAATCTTTCACGCCGCGCTCGATCAAAAGCCGGATCAGGTTGCCCGATTTGTAGACACAGCTTGCGCCGGTGACGAGCTTTTGCGTCGCAAAGTGGAAGCGCTCCTCGCTTCACACCAGCAATCAGGCAGCTTTATCGAAACCTCAACTATTGGCGTTGCGACACGAATTATTGAGAGTGAGCAAGCTGACCTGCTCGTGGGTCAGACGTTTGGTCACTACAAAATTTCCAAACGAATCGGCAGCGGCGGGATGGGGGAAGTTTATCTGGCCACCGACATGACCGCGGGCCGCAAAGCGGCGCTCAAACTTTTGCCAATGCGCTTTACGGGGGATTCGAACCGGTTGAAGCGGTTTCAACAGGAAGCGCGCGCGGTAGTCGCGCTCAATCATCCAAATATCCTGACCGTTTACGAGATTGGCGAGGATCACTCGACGCACTACATAGCCAGCGAACTAATCGAAGGCGAGACACTGCGTCAACGGCTCGCACACGGGCGAATGGAGTTGAGCGAAGCGGTCGATGTCGCGATCCAGGTAGCAAGCGCACTCGCTGCCGCTCATGAAGCTGGGATTGTCCACCGCGACGTCAACCCGGGGAATATCATGCTGCGGCGGGATGGATATGTGAAAGTGCTCGACTTCGGGATTGCAAAGCTCGCCGAACAAGAAGCACCGGCAACGATGCCAAAGGAGGAAGCGCTCTTGCTGGTTGAGACGAACCTGGGCTCTATCCTCGGAACCGTTCCTTACATGTCGCCGGAACAGGCGTGCGGCGTGACGGCCGATAAGCGGACCGATATCTGGAGTCTCGGTGTAGTTCTTCACGAAATGGTGACGGGCGGCACTCCTTTCATCGGCGACACACCAAGAGAAGTCATGACTTCGATTCGAGAGAAGGAGCCACCGCCGCTGACGAGTTATAACGGTCAAACTCCGCCCGAGCTTCAGCAGATTATCACTAAGGCGCTACGGAAAGAACAAAGAGAGCGGTACCAGAGCGCCGGCGAAATGCTTCAAGCACTCAAGAATCTGCGCCGCAAACTGGAAGCTAAATTGGAACGCGCCGCTGCTCCTTTGTGGCTCCGCTGGGCGCGATCGCCAGCCGCTCTACTGCTCGTATTACTAGTCTCTGCTCTTGCGCTGGCACTTCCACTCTACCGGCATTGGAAGCCGTTGCCGAGCTTACCGCCGGAAAAAAGCGTGGCGCTGGTACCATCGAAATCAATCGCGGTGCTGCCGGCAAAAGCGATCAACTCAGCTAACCGCGATGAGATTTACGACATCGGCATTGCTGATTCTTTGATTCTCAAGCTCGGTTCAATGAAAGGATTCATTGTTAGACCATTGAGCCTGATGCGCAAATATGCCGACGTCGGGCAAGAGCCCCTCGCCGCCGGGCGGGAGCAAAAAACTGACTACGTTCTCGCGTCGAACTATCAATTGGAAGGCGGGAAAATCCGTATCAGCGCTCAGCTTTGGAACGTTGCCAGCGGTCAGATCGAAGAAACATATAAGAGCGAAAAAGATGCGGCAGATGTCTTCGCGATGCAGGACGCCATCGCGAGTGAAGTGGGAAACGTCCTGTCGGGGCGATTCGGCACGACACCAAGCGGCCGCACCGCAAAGCGCGGCACGGCCAATGAAGAAGCGTATCGCCTCTATCTGCAAGGGATGTATTTATATGGCAAAAGAACCACGGCGGATGCGAATAAAGCCGTTGAGGTTTTAGAGCAATCCGTCCGCCTCGATCCTAAGTACGCGCGGGCATGGGCAGGCTTGGGCCTGGCGTATAAAAACGTTGTCACTTTCCGCGCCCAAGAGCCGAAGTTTACAGACAGCAAGGCTCAAGAGGAGTATCAAAAGTCTCTAGAAGCGATACACACAGCGTTGGCCTTGGACGAAAATCTCGCCGACGCGCATTGTGCTTTGTGCGTACACAAAATGTCGTACGAATATGATTTTGACGGCGCGGAACAGGAATGTAAGCGGGCCGTCGAATTAGATCCCAATTCTTCTCAGGCACATTCGGCATATTCGCGGTACCTGAATTGTCGGGGGCGTTTTGACGAAGGAATCGCCGAAATCAAAATCGCCATAGACCTTGAGCCCGCATCCCTGGTTAACCAGCGGGATTACGGCGTGAGTTTGTATTATGCCCGGCGCTACCCGGACGCCGTCACGCAGTTAAAACGAGTGATAGCAATGGATGAGAAATTCGACACTGCTTACAATTGGATCGTTGTTGCTTTAGAAATGCAGGGAAAGTACCCGGAAGCTTTTGAATGGTGGATGAAAGGTCGGGCCAGAAATTTTCCAGACCCAGACGAACAAAAAATCACTGAGGCTGGTAAAGTCGTCTATCAAACATCAGGATGGCAGGGCCTATTACTTTTTCAGGTTAGAGCATTTGAGGGCAAGACCGATATGAGACGGCCGGAATTCCAAGGCGCGGTTTTATACGCTAAAGTCGGGAACAAGGATAAGGCATTCGAGCGTCTGGAGAAATCGTATCAAGAGCGCGAGTCCTGGATGAGTTTACTCAAAGTGGAGCCAGCGCTTGACTCCGTGCGCGATGACCCGCGTTTTGATGAATTAATCAAGCGCGTTGGTTTGGAGTGAGTCGAAGAAGAAGCTTTTCAACGATTTGCAAAATGCTTCCTCATTTCCATCTTGTCCCAGGACTGGCGAGACCCAAGAGATTTTCATGTCAGATTCATGACACAAGCATGATGTCCCTCATTTCGGCGACATAAATTGCCCCGCGGGTTCAAATTCCGCCCCCGCAAACACCTAAACCATTGAGCCGACGTCTCTTTGTGGCACAAAGACAGCTAAAAATCCTCCCTTCGGAGAAGGTAAGGATAAAAGCGTTCCTACAGTCTGCCAGCAGCGGACGGCTTACTTACACTCGGCGCTGAAATTATCGTGGACCACGGTCACGGTACCGTTGGCGTTAAAGGTAACGTGCGCTTCCTCGTGGCCCAGGAAGTTGTTGCCTGCACCCGAGCCGATAATCCTGAAGTTGTTCACGAACGTTTGAGTAAACTGTCCGTTTTGAAAAGATCCTTTAAAGCCGATATCCTTTGTCACGCCCGTTCCTTGATACTTATCGCCGGTGGTTTCACCGACGCCTACAATCCCCTGGGGCTGAAAATGAGCCATTCCGCTCACGTTGTTGCCGTTGATGGTAAACGTGATCAGCGTGTGGAGCGGCCCAGTTAGGTCCACAAGTTCGCCCGCTCCGCCCGCCGCGCAGGGAACGAAAAAAGTAAAATTAACGTCGGACATATCGTTGACCTGCTTTGCCGCATTAGCAGGCACGATGAAAAGCGCGAGCGCTGCGAACAGCAATAACATTGCAGTAATATTTTTCTTCATAGTGTTTTTTCCTTTCGTGAGCCGAAGAGTAAAAAGTTCATCCTGCCGGATTAACCCGCATCACCTTCGCGCCAGAATACCTTGCCAGTTCGGTTCACGTTGACCGTGTCAGGTCTGGCATCGCAGGGTCAAGAGAATTCTGGCTGCCCAGGCGTTCACTGGCTTGCCGCTACCGCAACTTTATAGACTTCGAGTAGGCCGACGCCGGTTGTACCGTTCTTGCCTGACACGATCGCGGTGTAGTTGCCGTTAGGCAGGGTAACCAGGATAGCAGATTCAAGATCATTGGGAGGGGCG
>QHPN01000171.1 GCA_003219115.1 Verrucomicrobiota bacterium
CTCGGAGAATTGCATCGTCTGGGGCTGCCGGGATTCCGTCAGGGTCTCCAGGCTCAGGTTAATCTGGGGTGGTAATATCTCCGTTTTCACCGCTGGCGGGACATCGGGCGGAATTAAAATCACCACCAGGGCAGCCGCCGCACAGGCGGCCAGAATGATCTTGACAGTCTTAAAAAAGGCCAATTGTGCCTTGATCCGGCGCTGACTGAACATCCCTCGCATCCGCTTGTGTAACTCCTCGGCCGTTTCGATCTTGGCGGTCTTGCGACTAGCCAGGGCAGAGCGGTCCAACCGGGCCCCGCAATCATGGCAATAGATCCGCTCGGCCTCATTGTCGCGCCGGCATTCCGGGCATGTGAGTTGAATTGGAGTTGCTGTCTTCATTCGCTCTTTTTCTCCGGCTTCGCAGACTTTGGCGGCCCTTCCGCTTTTGTCTCGGCTTTCGGTTTGTCCGAACCAGATGTCTCCTTTTTCGCGGCCTCCTTATAGGAGTTGCTCCGGTAATCGGTGCTGTAAAACCCAGAGCCCTTGAAGATGATTCCGGCGCCGGTGCCGAGCAGTCGTTTCACCTTGCCATGTCCCCACTTCGGCAGCCGGCAAAGTTCCTTTGGACACTCGCGAAACGGCTCGTCCCGCATCGACTGAAAAGCATCGAAATGTTGACCGCACTTGGCGCAGGCGTACTCGTAGGTTGGCATGAAAAGGTTTGGGAGCTGCAAAGTAGATGCGTTCAAAAGCAAAATTCAAGCCCGCGAAGGGGTCATCGCACCCAGAACTTATGATACCAACCCTCCGCCATTTCTTGACTTCAGACGCGCGATAAGGAACATCCTGACCGATTGATGAAAAAGGCGAGCAAAGGGCCCGTTATAGGGCTGGTTTTGGCGGTTTCCACCATCCTCCTTAGCGGTTGTGGAGAAGACCCACGGTTTTCCACCCAAACCCAGTATCTAGGCGGGGTTTATGGCCCGGGACCAGTCTCCGCGGCGGCCCCCCAGGATAATGTCTCTTACTGGGATGGCGACGATATGGGCGGAAAACCGAGCGTGAAGATCACTCTGGGCGAGCAGCGCGCCTATTTTTATAAAGGCGGCAGACTGGCCGGGATTTCACAGCTATCGACTGGCCGCGAGGGATTAAATACGCCGTTAGGGCATTTCGCGATTCAGCAAAAAGACGTGAACCACGTATCGACCAAATACGGCGATTATGTTGATCCGGCTGACAACGTCGTGAAGCCGAATGTCGAGCTCGGCAAAGACCCAATGCCACCTGGTTCCCATTTTAAGGGTGCGCCCATGCCTTTCTTCATGCGCATTCACGGCGGGGTGGGAATGCACGCGGGGTATTTACCCGGCTATCCAGCGTCGCACGGATGCATCCGGATGCCGGAATTCATGGCCGAAAATTTTTTCAAATCAGTCAGCGTCGGAACGCCGGTAATGATCACGAATTAACTGAGTAGCACAGCCATTCTACCCCCAGTCAGGCTCGGACCTGTGTTAGGTTGCGTTGAAGTTGACGCGCTTTTCGGCGACAGCTTCTAGTGGAAAAAAGCAGCACGGATTTCCTCAAGCTTGCCGCAGCGGCCGAGCCGATCGAGCGCAAACTGCGCCAGATCGCGACAGCGGATTTTCCGGTCCGTTTCAACCACGTCATCGAAAGCGCACAGCCCTTCCTTGTCGCAACTATCGCGAGCAAGCGGCATCGGGATGCCACCATTTGGGTCATTTGCCCGACCGTGCGTAAGCAGGAACTTTTTTTCGAAAGCGTTTCCAATTGGAATCCCAATGTCGCGTTTTTGCCGGAAGCGGAGTTCGCGGCGGTCGAGAATATTTTGCCCGATCCCGAGATCGCAGCGGAACGACTGGCGCTGTTATCCCAAATTGAAAAAGGGAGTCCGTCCGAATTGATCGTCACGACTCGGGCGGCGTTAGATCAGCCTGCTCCGAGGCGCGGCAAATTGCGTTCCTCATCTCTCGAAATTCGGCGCGGAGCGAGCTTGGGAATGGCGGATCTGTTGAATGCATTGTCGAGTGCGGGCTATGAGCGCGTAGTCCAGGTCACGACCCGCGGCCAATTCGCGGTCCGTGGCGGAATTGTGGACATTTTCTCATGGCAAACAATGCTGCCATTCCGGATTGAGTTTTTCGGCGACGAAATTGAATCGCTACGCGAATTCGACCTCGATACGCAGACGTCGGTACGCAGGCGCGAAGAAGCCAGCATCCTGCTGAGCGCGGCTGACGACACGAGCGGTTACGTTCGGGACTACATTGCTGATGACGCGCTCGTGATTGAACTCGATCCCGCGTTGGAGCGCAGAGCTCCTGCGACGCCGGCCACGCCAATCCGGCTCGGACCGGGAAAGCTTATCCCTCCATTCCACATTCGAGTAAGCGAAGCCTGGGATAGCGCTTCACCCGACATTCCCGAAGAAGATTTCTCAGGTGCATTCGTCGAATGCGACATCGGTGAATTTGCGATCGGCGATTTCATGCTCGCAGAAACGAAGCGCGCACGATTTATTGCACGCCTGAAACAGTGGCGCGACGAACACGCAACCGTCGCAATCTATTTTCAAACCGAGGGCGAGATCGAACGTTTCCGCGAGATCATTCCGTCCGATGCTCTCGCCGATATCGATCTGCTCGAAGGAACACTAAGCCGCGGATTTTGTTTTCCGGCTGGGAATCTCGTCATCCTTTCCGCCAACGAATTGTTGGGGCGCTTCCCAATTCACGGCCGCCGGCAACTTCGCCGGGCAGAGCGACGCAATCGCGCGCAGATTGATTTCAGCGAACTCAATGAAGGCGAGCTCGTCGTTCATCTCGAGCACGGGATCGGCCGGTTTCTCGGCCTGATCGAAATGCCGAGCGCAACCGTTGTGGGACAGACGCACCGCCTGCCGGCCGAGAAATTGACCAGTGAAGCCCTTGCCCTTCAAAAACAGAAAAGCGCCCAGGAAGTTCTCGTCCTCGAATTCGCTGACGAAGCGAAACTCTACGTCCCGTTAGAGCAGGCCTACCTGGTTTCGCGTTATGTCGGCGTTGGCAAAAAATCCCCGCCACTGAGTTCACTGGCCGATGCGAAATGGGCGCGAGCGAAGAAAAACGCCACCGCCTCCATTTTTGATTACGCCGGAAAGATGCTGGCACTGCAGGCGGAGCGGCAGATCCACCCCGGCCATGCTTTTGGCGCCGACACCAAATGGCAAGCGGAATTCGAGCATTCTTTTCCGTATCGTGAGACGCCCGACCAGCTAACCGCCATTATCGATACCAAAGCCGACATGGAACGGTCTCAGCCGATGGACCGCCTGATTTGCGGTGACGTTGGCTTTGGCAAAACTGAAGTTGCAATCCGAGGCGCCTTTAAAACAGTGATGGATGGGAAACAAGTCGCGGTTCTCGCGCCAACCACTGTGCTGGCACAGCAACATTTCGAAACTTTTCGGCAGCGAATGCTCGATTATCCGATCAGGATCGAGATGCTCAGCCGGTTCCGTTCGCCGGGAGAGCAAAAAAAAGTTCTGCAATTATTGCGCGACGGCGGGGTCGATATTGTCATTGGAACGCACCGGCTCATTTCGGGCGATGTATCTTTCAAGGATCTCGGCCTGGTGGTGATTGACGAGGAACAACGCTTCGGGGTTCTGCACAAGGAGAAGTTCAAGGAACTGTTCAAACTGGTCGATGTTCTCACCCTTTCGGCCACTCCGATCCCGCGCACTCTTTATCTCTCGTTAGTCGGCGTGAAAGACATGTCGACAATCGAAACACCACCGCAAAACCGGCTTCCGGTCGAAACGGTCGTTTGTGGTTACGATGAACGGATCATTCGCGACGCGATCAATCGCGAACTGGAACGGCAAGGTCAGGTTTTTTTCCTGCACAATCGGGTGCAAACAATCGAAAAGATCCGCGATCGCATCGCCGATCTTTGCCCAAATGCGCGGGTGGAATTTGGCCATGGCCAGATGCATTCCGATGAACTGGAAGCGGTGATGCATCGGTTTGTCGCCGGAAAAATCGACGTTCTGGTCTGCACTACCATCATCGAAAGCGGCTTGGATATTCCGAACGCCAACACCATTATCATTGATCGCGCCGATCGTTTCGGTCTGGCGGATCTGTATCAACTGCGTGGACGCGTTGGACGCGCCGAACACAAGGCTTATGCCTACCTCTTATTGCCGCGCGAACTAATGATGGTTGGTGCCGCGCGCAAACGAATCAGCGCGATCAAACAGTATAGTTCGCTCGGCGCTGGATTTCGGGTCGCGATGCGGGATCTCGAGATCCGCGGCGCAGGCAGCATTCTGGGGACCGCTCAAAGTGGCCACATCATAGCGGTAGGGTTCGAGTTGTATTGTCAGTTGCTCAAGCAGGCTGTCACCCAGATTAAGGGGCAAAAAGCCCGTTGGCGCCTCGAAGTGGATTTACGGCTCGATTTCGTCGCTACCAACGAAGCCGAGTTTGTCGGCGGCGCCGGCCGTGTTTCCGCTTTTCTCCCTCGCAGCTACATCAATGATACGACTTTACGGATCCAGGCTTATCGACGCATCGCCGAAATCACGACTGCCGAACAATTAGAAGGGTTGATTAAGGAATGGCGAGATCGCTTTGGCCCGTTTCCAGAGGCCGTCGAAAATCTCATTATTTTCACCCGGATCAAACTCGCCGCCGCCAAAGAGGACATTACCCGGGTGGAAACGCGTGAGGACAAACTGATGTTGACACGACGCGGAGATTTCATACTTGTAGCGGGCAAATTCCCTCGTTTAGTAGCTCCAGAAATCGAAAAGCGGTTGCCGGAGATTCTCGAGCTGCTTCGCAAACTCTGAAAAATATGGTTCGTCCTCTCGTATCTGTCCTGGCAACGGCAGCATTGCTGTCAGTGTCGCCGCTCTGTCGCGGAGCGCTGGCCGCTGAACCCGAAGTCATTGATGGCATCGCCGCCGTCGTCAATAATGATGTCATCACCTACTCCGAGGTGCGCGACGTGTCTGCTCCAAGTGAAAAGCTCCTGCGCGACCAGTACCGGGGCGAGGAGTTGGTCACCAAAATCAAGGAGGCGCGCGCCGAAGCTCTCAAGGATTTGATCGACCGCCAGCTCATCGTTCAGGCCTTCAAAAAAGAAGGCTACCAGATTCCCGATCACTACCTCGACCAGCGGGTGCAGGATATTATTCGCGAGAACTTCAACGGCGATCGCAACACCTTTATTAAAACGCTCCAGGCCCAGACTTTTACCCTTGGTGAATTTCGGAAGCTGGAGACCGAAAAAATGATTGTGCAGGCAATGCGGCACAAAAATGTGGAAGTCAACACCATCGTTTCGCCTAACAAGATACAGGATTACTATCGCAAACATGCCGCAGATTTCACCAGCAAGGAACAAGTTAAATTGCGCATGATAATGATTTCGGCGGGCACTTCTGACCGGGCCGGGCAGAAGGCAATGGCGGAGGAGATTCTGGGTAAGCTCGTCAACGGCGCCGAATTCGATCGTATGGCGCAGATTTATTCCGAAGACAGCACGCGGGATCTCGGCGGCGACTGGGGCTGGATTGACCGCGGCACGCTGACCGCCCCGCTCGAGAAAGTCGCCTTCAGCTTGCGACTCGGTAAAGTCAGCAACATCGTCGAGGTCGGCGGCAACTATTACATTCTCAAAGTCGAAGGTAGGCGCGGCGGCGTTACCCGATCCTTTGCTGAGGTCCGCGAAGAAATTGAGAAAAAACTCACCAGCGAAGAAGCACACGCGATGCAGGAACGCTGGCTCGCCAGTTTGCGCCAGAAAGCTTACATTAAGATGTATTGAGGTGCCGTAGTTCTCCCGACGCGTCGTGTTAGCCTCAGGCGCATTCGGTGTTCTCTGTTTCCGATTCACGTCCGATCACCGTTCCCTAATAGGCATTCCTTAACCAACCGCTCATTGCGTACGACCGGAACCTCTAAGAAAGTGCACGATGCCTCTTCGCATCGGAATCACTCTCGGCGATCCCGCCGGAGTCGGCCCGGAAATTATCAGGGCCGCCCTCGCCTGTGAAAAACTCCCGCGTGATGTCGATTGTAAGGTAATCGGCGACGTCGGAAATGCGGTCGCCGGAACCCCAACAGCCGATTCGGCTCGGGTCGGGCTCGCGGCGATGGAAGAAGCCGTGGCTCTGGCAATTTCCGGCGAAATCGACGCCATCACGACTGCCCCGATCCACAAGGCGCGAATGGCGGAAGTCGGTTTCGCGTTTCCCGGCCAGACTGAATTCTTTGCCGCGCGTTCCGGGACAATAGACTACGCCATGCTCCTGACCGGCGGTGCGATCACAGTTGCGCTCGTCACCACTCACGTCCCTTTACGCGATGTTCCCGAATTGCTCAAAACATCTGAAATCGTCCGGGTCGGCAAGCTGCTCGACAGTTTCCTCCGCCGCCGTGGAATCGCACAGCCCCGCATCGCCGTGGCGGGCTTGAACCCGCATGCCGGCGAATCCGGAAAATTGGGTCACGAAGAAATTGCTATCATCGCCCCAGCTATCTCCGAGTTAAACCATCAACCATCAACCATCAACTACCAACCATCCTGTTTTGACGGCCCCGTCTCTCCCGACACACTCTTCTTTCATCTCGCTAACGGGAAATGGGACGCCGCCCTCTGCATGTATCACGATCAAGGTTTGATCCCGTTAAAGCTTCACGCCTTTCATTCCGGCGTGAACGTTACCCTCGGCTTACCTTTTCCTCGCACCAGTCCCGATCACGGCACCGCCTTCGATATCGCCGGCAAAGGCATCGCCCGCCCCGATAGCATGATCGCCGCCATCAATCTGGCGGCGCAACTCGTGCGGCGTCGAACCTAGCCAATATGACCGTTGCGTATGAAGAGGATTCTCCCATCGCATCTGATTCTCCTCCTTGTTGTCGCTATCGGCCTGGCCTGGTCGGCATGGCAACCATACGATCGTCTCACTTGGTGGCTTGAAGTCTCTCCGGCGCTGATTGCTCTGGCCGTTCTATTAGTTACTTATCGACGCTTCGAATTCACAACCTTAACCTACACTTTGATTGCGCTGCATATGTGCGTGTTATCTGTGGGCGGGCATTATACCTACGCGCGTGTCCCATTATTCGACTGGCTAAGGCCGATCTTCGGCTGGCACCGCAACCACTACGACCGCCTTGGCCATATTGTGCAAGGATTTGTCCCTGCCACGGTCACCCGCGAAATCTTTGTCCGGTTGCAAATCCTGAACAGAAAACGCTGGCAACCATTCCTCGTCGTTTGCGTTTGTCTGGCCATCAGCGCCTTCTATGAGCTGATCGAATGGTGGATAGCCTTGGTCAGTGGCGATTCCGCAATTAGTTTCCTCGGAACGCAAGGCGACCCTTGGGATACGCAGGAGGATATGTTTTGCGCCCTACTCAGCGCCATTGCCGCCATCGCTCTCTTGTCGCGAATCCAGGATCGCGCGATCAATCGCCTGCACTTCGAATCTCCCACATAGTTTGCCCACGAAACACCAAAGTGGCTTGGGCATCTTGCCTGTGGGGTCAACGGACATCTTACCCATTGATGTCAGTGTTTTTCTTTTCGTTTCCTTTCGTGTGATTAGTGGACCACCATCTTCTTCGTGAATCTCGCCAAATACGTCAGCGTTTTTAATATCGGGTTGCAGAACACCTTCGTTTATCGCTGGAACTACTTTCTGCGCGCCCTTTTCGGCTTGATTCCGCTCGCCGGCACCATCTTTCTCTGGCGCGCAATCTTTCAAGAGCCGGGTGGCAAAGGCTTTGGCGGTTATGATTACGGCTCGATGATCTATTATTACTTGCTAACAATTCTTGTATCGAATCTCGTTACACCAACAGAAGACGACTGGCAGATCGCCGCTGATATCCGTGAAGGCCAGATCAACTCATTCCTTACCAAACCCCTGAACTATCTCGGGTATCGCACCGGCATCTTTCTGGCCGGCCGATTGGTTTACACCACCGTCACAATTATCCCGATCGCGCTAATCTTCTTTTACTTTCGCGACTACATCAGGCTGCCTTCGGATGTCGCCTCCTATCTTCTGTCGATTGGTTCGCTAATTATGGCCGCGTTCATTCAATTCTTTATCACGTATTCACTGGCGATGATGGCGTTCTGGATCCTCGAAATCTCGACTATTATCTTCATCGTCTACTCCTTCGAATACTTCCTCGGCCGCCTCCAAGGCGCCGAGCTAATTCAGGCTTTAGCAATTCAAGCGTGCTGGCTCGTCGTCACCTGGGCCATCGCCCAGTTCATGTGGAAACGCGGCCTTGGCCATTACCAGGCCGTCGGTGGATGAAATCTAATCGCGAGTCACAGGCAACCCGGCCGCTTTCCAGGCTTTAAAGCCGCCGGCCATGGATTTGACGTTTTTGTAGCCCATTCGTTGCAGGCTTTCAGCGGCGAGGGCGGAGCGGCCGCCGCCGCCGCAGTGAGTGATGACCGGAGTAGAAAGATCGGGCGCGGCTTCCTCGATCTCCAGCTCGACAGTTCCGCGACTGAAATTTTTGGCGCCGAGAATGTGGCCTCCCTGCCATTCATCGGGGTCGCGCACGTCAATGAGCAGGGTGTCGCCGCGTTTCAGCGCCGACGCGGCGTCTTGCGGGGAGATTTCCTGGATATTCTTCTTCACCTCCGCGACCAGCTTTTCGAATCGAGCGTGCTCTGCCATCCGATTTAACTGTATCCGCAGATTTGGCAGGTTTCCGCAGATTTCTTGAAGACGGGGTCCTATTCGTAGCGCAACGCTTCGATCGGATCGAGGGCGGCCGCTTTGCGCGCGGGATAAAAGCCGAAGAAGATGCCGACCGCCGCGCTAAATAGGAAAGAGACCACAATGGAACTCAATGAGATGAGCGTCGGCCAATTCTCGTAAACCGATAAAACTCTTGAAGCACCGACACCAAATGCGATCCCGATTATTCCGCCAACAGAACTAAGCGCGACGGCTTCGATCAAAAATTGCGTCAGAATATCGCGCCCGTGCGCGCCGACGGCGAGACGCACACCAATCTCACGTGTCCGCTCCGTTACACTCACCAACATGATGTTCATAATTCCGATACCGCCAACAATGAGCGAAACACCGGCGATTGCTCCTAACAATACCGTCATTGTCTTTGACTGCGCCGTCGCCATATCCGCAATCTCCTGTTGGCCGCGCACGGTGAAGTCATCATCCCTGCCGGCGCGAATATTGTGACGTTGTCGCAGCAGGGAAATAATCTGCTGCTGGGCCGCCGGAAGCTGGCGCGCATCACCGACTTGAACGTTGATGTTGCGCAGAGTCGTGCCACCAATGATTCGTTTCATCGCGCTGGTGTAAGGCATAATGACGACATCATCCTGGTCGGACCCGAGTGCACTTAATCCTTTCGGCGTTAACACACCGGTAACGACAAACGGTACGTTTTTGACCCGCAAAACCTGACCAACCGGATCATCGTTGCCGAAAACCTGGGTCGCCGTGGTGCGACCAATAACACAAACTTTGTTGGCGCTGCGAACGTCCTGGGGCGTGAACGATGCGCCGTCGGCAAGTTGCCATTGGCGGATGTCAAGATAGTCGGCCGATTCGCCCAGCACCTGGGTAAGCCAGTTCTGGTTACCGGCAGCTACTTGAGTCGGCGAGCGAACTTCTTCGCTAACCGCCACCACGCCGGAGACTTCGCGGCGAATCGCCTCGGCGTCTTCAACCTTCAGTGTTCCAGCGCTGCCCCAACCGGTGCGAATCCCGCTTGAAGTTGTGCTTCCGGAAAAAACCAAGATTACGTTTTGTCCGAGACTCGCGATCTGGGCTTCAACCTGCGCCTTGGCCCCATTGCCAATACCGACCATCGCAATCACCGCCGCGACACCGATGATAATCCCAAGAGCCGTTAGGACCGAACGTAATTTGTTTCGGCGCAAAGCGCGGAACGCGACGTTAATAGTAGATCCTACTCTCATTTCACCACTCCATTACTCCCTGCTCCATCAGTTTTCACCTCATCCGCTGCATTCCGCCGCCCCGCTACGACCGAATCGCTTAATACCTGGCCATCCCGCATGACGACATTGCGTTTCGCGTAGGCTGCGATCTCCGGCTCATGAGTCACCATGACCACGGTAATGCCGCGCTCGTTGAGCTGCTGAAAAGTTCCCATGATCTCGATGCTGGTGTGGCTGTCGAGATTTCCCGTCGGCTCATCCGCCAGAATTACTTCCGGGCCGTTGATCAAGGCACGTGCAATGGCAACACGCTGTTGCTGACCGCCAGAAAGCTGACTCGGATAATGTTCTTCGCGGCCACTTAGTCCGACCGAAGCCAGAACGGCGTCGGCTTTGGCGCGCAACTCTGGGTTGGTCAGACGCTGCGGACCATAAAGCAGCGGCAGTTCCACGTTTTCGCGCGCCGATGTGCGGGGCAGGAGATTGAAGTTCTGGAAGACGAATCCGATTTTCGAATTGCGAATATCAGCGAGTTGATCGCGATCCAATTTGGAAACGTCGGCCGCGTCGAGAAAATATTGCCCGGCGGTTGGGCGATCGAGGCAGCCCAGAATATTCATGAGCGTCGATTTGCCGGAGCCGCTCGCACCCATCAATGCCACGAACTCACCTCGCACAATTTCGAGCGAGACGCCGCGCACCGCCCGTACCTCCATTTCACCCGTTCGGTACGTCTTGTGGACGTCGACTAGCTTAACTACGGCACCGTTGTTCATGAATGTCCGGCGGCTTCGCCGCTCAAATTAACATCGAGCCAGGGGCTGCTCGATCCAACTTTATCGCTCATGGGAATCGCCGCGATGGACCGAACGGATTGGTTGCCGGCGAAGATGACGTTGCCGAGGTTAGCCCAGCTATAACAACGCGCTCACCTTCCTTCAAACCTTCGAGGACCTCGCTAACAACCCCGTCGCTAATTCCGGTTTTGATCAGCGCCGGTTTCGGCTGACCCCCAGATAAGACGTAAACAGTTCGCTCGTTTTTTCGTTCGCGTCCTGCGCCAGCACGCCCTCCTGGTGGAGGAGTTCCTTTGGCCTGTGGCGGCGTCGCCGCTCCATCGGCCGGCCGATAGCGCAGCGCCGCATTCTTGATCTGCAAGACGTCATCCTTATGCGCGATCATAATTGAGAC
>QHPN01000086.1:0-2636 GCA_003219115.1 Verrucomicrobiota bacterium
CTGGAAAGCCGCCGGATGCTAGTCTTACAGGAACTGTGATCGCAACCCCGATGAGCGGCGATCGAGCGATAAGCGCAGTCGATAATGCCGCGCACTCCGGGAATCTTTGCCAGCAAATAAAAAGGCCAAGCCCACCAAATTTGCCGGGCGAGAAAGATTACGGCATCCGCGCCCGCGATATCGCGGCTATCGCTCGTCAAAACATGCATTTCTTCGAGCGGGGCCCCGGGCTCGAGGGCGAGTCGCTGCATCACCCATTCTGTTTGCAGTGGGAGAAAGAAATAGCCTCGACGCCGAAAAACTCGACTAAACCCTCTGGCCGAAGCGGTGCAGGATGGGCATTTGCCATCGTATAAAATCCAGCCGCGAAAAGGACTGACGCTAAGAGTGGCTAGTGTCGACGTACGAGCGTCCTCGATCTGCTGCACTTCCTTGGTGTCAGTCTTTTCTGTCAATTCAGAATTCATAGGGCAAAAAATTTTCACGATCTGGTAAGACCGAGCAGGCGCGCTGTTCTGTCACCCATTTTCGCCAGTTTGAGCAGGGCCATGGTAGGCAGCTTCTCCAGCTGGGTATAAGCGGTCTCGGCCAGCTGAAAAAATTCCAGCAAATCCGTTAATCGCTGCCTGGTGTAGCGGTCGGCCGACTTCGGTTTGCCCGCTTCGGCAATGCAGCGCTGCAAAACCTGGAGGGTGGGATCGATCTCGCGTTTTTTTCGCTGGTGGGTGATGACCCGGAACATGGCGAAAACATCTTTCATCGATTCGAAATGATCGCGCCGGTCCCCCAGAACGTGAACGACGCGGACGATCCCCCAGTTTTGCAGTTCGTGAAGACTATTGCTGACATTGGAGCGGGCGATGCCAAGGGTGGTAGCGATCTGTTCCGCCGCCAGCGGACGGGGGGAAAGAAAAAGCAAAGCATGGATTTGGGCAACGGTGCGATTGATCCCCCAGCGCGTTCCCATTTCCCCCCAATGGAGGATGAACTTTTGCGCGACAGGCGAGAGTTTTTTCATATCTATTCTGTTATTTCTGTCTAAACAGAAACTAGTGAAAATGAGACGAGAGGTCAAGGAAAATGTTGCCCCGCGCACAACAGAATTCCCGGAGCGGGCTGAAGGCGACAGCCATTGCCGGCGGAACAGGGAAAGCCATCCTCGTCATCGAGACCGACCCGGTTACGAACCCCGGACAAATGCAATACCGCCCCACCATCCCTTTTTTCCTCATGGCTTGCTTGTTCAAATTTGAATATAGCAGGTCAACGGTCTAAGAACTTCCGAGGGTCAAAAGCAAGCCGGACCGGGCCGTGATGAATCGCAGACGCGGCGAGCAATCGGCTGGGTCGTCCAATCGCGTTTCGCGCCGAATTCGCGTGTAAAATATTCTTTGCGGCCCTGTATTTCCCCTCTATATTCGCGCCCTACCGCATCAGGCGCGTGACCGTTATGTGCGCGGCTTGAGCGGATTTTTTGTCGCCCGTGAGTCCCCGCCGTGGTGGCCATTTTGTAACAGACATGCCAACAATTAATCAACTTGTGCGGAAAGGGCGCCGGAAGGTGTCGGTGAAATCTAAATCGCCGGCCCTGACCGATTGTCCGCAGCGACGCGGGGTCTGCGTTCAGGTGATGACGCGGACGCCGAAGAAGCCGAATTCCGCCCTGCGCAAGGTGGCCAAAGTGCGGCTGACGAACGGCCAGGAGGTGATCGCTTATATTCCAGGCGAGGGGCACAATTTGCAGGAACACTCGATCGTGCTGGTCCGAGGTGGCCGGGTAAAAGATTTGCCCGGTGTGCGTTATCACATCGTCCGCGGCACGCTCGATTCACTCGGAGTTGATGGACGCCGACGGAGTCGTTCCAAATATGGCGCAAAACGTCCCAAGGGCAGCGGCGGGGGTGGGGAAACCAAAGGGGCTACCCCGAAAGCGGAGGCGAAGAAGTAATTATGTCGCGCCGGCGCAAAGTTTATAAAAAAGAAGAGAAAGTGGATTCGCGCTACGGCAGTCCGGCTGTGGCCCGATTGATTTCCACGGTAATGAAGCGGGGCAAAAAATCGCTGGCGGAACGGATTGTTTACACTGCGATCGATAAATCGCGTGAAGGCTCCGACTCGGTTGATCCGCTCGAAGTTTTAAACAAGGCCCTGGAAAACGTGCGGCCGCGTCTCGAAGTGAAATCACGTCGGGTCGGTGGCGCCACTTATCAGGTGCCGATGGAAGTTGCGCCGGCACGACAAATCTCGTTGGCGATGCGTTGGATTGTGCAATACGCGGACGGTCGCCGCGGCCGGGCCATGGCCGATTCGCTCGCGCAGGAAATCAAAGACGCCGCCGCGGGTCAGGGCAACGCGATCAAGAAACGCGAGGACACTCACAAAATGGCGCAGGCGAATAGGGCGTTTGCACATTTCCGCTGGTAATTTTATGGCAACGGCGACGATGGAACAGAAGAAGGCCCCCGCGAATCCAAACTCGCCGGATCGGAAGTTTCCGCTCGAGCGGACACGCAACATTGGAATCGCCGCGCATATCGACGCCGGCAAGACCACAATCACCGAGCGCGTGCTTTTTTACACCGGCATGATCCACAGGATGGGAGAGGTGCACGAAGGTACGACCGTAACCGACTGGA